>CAZXXM010000349.1:0-3990 GCA_964644715.1 uncultured Salinisphaerales bacterium | reverse complement strand
GACCTGCAAGGTGCGTCCCTCGCGATCCACCTTGCCGCGCAGGTCGACCAGCGATTCGAGCCCGGCGCAGCCGACACAAACGCCGCAGACGCCCTGGCGCCAGGGCCGGCCGAAACTGTCGGCGATCAGCACGGCGATCGTCCTGCCGAACCGCGAGCGCGCACGATCGACGAGCACGCGGGCGCTGGCATCCGGATCCGCCGGCAGCAGCAGCACGCGCTCGTCGCCGCCGGGCACGTTCGACTGGTCGATCGCCGCGTTGGCGACGACGAAGCCCAGACGATGGCGGACGATGAGCACGTGCGGCGCAACACGCACCACTGCGCTCGATTCGCGCAGCACGAGTTCGACGAGCCGCGGATCTTTAAGGCAGCGTGCCGCGATCTCTACCGCTTCGGCGCCGGGCTCGACCGTGCCGAGTTCGACGAAGCGATTCTCGGCCTTGGAGACGATCTTCTGCGCGATCACCAGCACGTCGCCGTCGGCGAGCGCTTCGATTTCGTCGTCGACGGCGATCGCATCGATCAGCAGCTGCAGCAGATCGTCGCCCGGCCGAACTTCCGGCAGGCCATCGATGGCATGAAAGCGCAGCGCTCGCCGCGAAGCCGGCTTCACGCGGAGATCGACAGGCGTCGCGACACCGCAGCGTTGTTCACATCGGCCAGCGGCGCAGCGCAGCGAGCCGCGTGCATACGCGCGGCATCCACCGCGCCGTACAAGGTCGTGCGTTGCCGCGACGGCCGTCCGATGACACCGGCCAGCGCCTGCATTTCCAGGGGCGAGAATTCCTGGCCGTGCGTGGCGCCGGCAGCACGGCTGATCGACTCATTCATCAGCGTTCCGCCGAGATCGTTCGCTCCCGCCTGCAGACAGCGCTGCGCCCACTGCGGCCCCAGCTTCACCCACGAGGCCTGGATGTTCGGTACCAGCGGGTGCAGCACCAGCCGCGCCACCGCGTGCATCAGGATCGCTTCGCGCAAGGTCGGGCCCTTGCGCGCGCGGCCGCGCAGGAACATCGGCGCTTCCATGTGCACGAACGGCAGCGGCACGAACTCGGTGAGACCGCCGGTGCGGGCCTGCAGCTCGCGCAGCACCAGCAGGTGTCGCGCCCAGTGCGCGTAGCCTTCCAGGTGTCCGAACATGATCGTGGACGTCGTGCGCAGCCCGGCCTCGTGCGCGTCACCGACGACGCGCAGCCAGCCCTCGGTATCGAGCTTGTCCGGTGCCAGCAGCCGACGGATGTCGTCGTCGAGGATTTCGGCGGCCGTGCCCGGCAGAGAGCCGAGACCGGCCTCACGCAGTTCCTTCAGGTAGGCCGGCACCGTCAATCCCAGGGTCTGCGCGCCGTGGCTGACTTCGAGCGGCGAGAACGCGTGGACGTGGATGTCGGGCACCGCTTCCTTGGCCGCGCGGCAGATGTCGAGATAGGTGCGGCCGGTGAACGCGGGATGGATGCCGCCCTGCATGCAGACCTCGGTGGCGCCGCGATCCCAGGCCTCGCGCACGCGTCGACGGATCTCGTCCAGGTCCACCAGATACGGCTTGCCTCGAAGGTCTTCGTGCGCGCGGCCCTTGGAAAAGGCGCAGAAGCCGCACTTGTACAGGCAGACGTTGGTGTAGTTGATGTTGCGCACGACCGCGTAGGTCACGGTGTCGCCGACCGTCGTCGCACGTAGCGCATCAGCCGCCGTGCATACGCGCGTGAAGTCGCCGCCGCGCGCCGAGAACAGCTGCTCGATCTGCGATGCAGCGGGCACCTGGCCATCGAGCGTCGCGTTCACGATCCGCTCGATCGGCGAAGCGCGACGCGGCACCGTCAGCGCGACGTCGCGCAGGTCGTCCGCGTTGCCGCCGCCCGGGATGCCGGCCGCCCATTGGCCGACGCGGGCCAGGCCCGCGCCGTCGGAGAGGCGCAGTACCGGGGCCCGCAATTCCGGCGCGATCCACGTCGACGGATCGCGCACGTAGCGCGGATACACCGTCAGGCGTTCCACCAACTCGCATCCGCTGCGCTCGGTGTCCGCCGCGAGGCGATCGAGATGCGGCCACGGTGCTTCCGGATTCACGTGGTCCGGCGTCACCGGCGACACGCCGCCCCAGTCGTTGATGCCGGCACGCACGAGATCGGCGAGATCGCCCGGGTAGAGATTCGGCGGGGCCTGCAGACTCATGCCGGGTCCGAAGATCAGGCGGGCGACCGCGATCGTCCAGCACAGCTCGTCCGCCGTCGGCTCTGGCGCCGCGTGCATCCGCGTGCCCGCCTTTGCGCGAAAGTTTTGGACGATGATTTCCTGCAGGTGGCCGTGACGATCGGCCAGGTCGCGCAGGGCCAGCAGCGATTCGATGCGTTCGCGCCGCGTCTCGCCGATGCCGATCAGGATGCCGCTGGTCATCGGCACCCTCGCCTCGCCCGCCTCGCGCAGCATCTGCAGGCGGCGCGACGGGGCCTTGTCCGGCGAACCGAAATGCGGGCCGCCACGCTCGCACAGCCGTTCGGACGCGGATTCCAGCATCAGTCCCATCGACGGCGCGACCTTGCGCAAGCGCAGGAGATCGTCGGCCTCGAGGATGCCGGCGTTGATGTGCGGCAGCAGCCCGGTCTCTTCGAGCACCCGCGCGGCGACGTGCGCCAGGTAGTCGAGCGTTCTCGCGAAACCCAGTTCCGCGAGGGCTTCGCGGGCTCTCGCGTAGCGTCGCTCCGGCTGGTCGCCGAGCGTGAACAGCACTTCCTTGCAGCCCATCGCGGCACCGGCGCGCGCGATCCGCAAGACCTCGTCGGGCAGCAGGTAGGGCTTGTCGAGATGACGCGGCGTCTTGGCAAACGTGCAGTAATGGCAGACGTCGCGGCACAGCTGGGTCAGCGGAATGAAGACCTTTCGCGAGTACGTGATGGTCGTACCCCACCCCGCGTCGCGAATGTCGGCAGCCTGCGTCGCGAGATCGCGCCAGTCGGCGACGTCGATCAACGCGAACGCGTCGGCCGACGACAGCGGCGTAGCCTCGTGAGGCATCGGCGCGAGTTCCTTCATGCGGGATCGCCGGCGAGTACGCGCGAGGATTCGCACGACGATCGAGCGGGCCGTTCCACGCCCTGAAGCGCTCTCAGATGATCGAGATCGGCGGGCACGTCGACATCGAGCGCGAGTTCGTCGACCGGCAGTGCGCGATGGCTCAGCTTCGCGGCGCGGGCGGCCGCGAGATGAAGCGCAAGGCTGTCGGGGCCGAAGCAAGGCGGAATCGCATCCGGCGGCGAACACAACAAGGCATTGGTGCCGACGCCGAAACGATCCGGAACGATCACGACGTCGTGCCGCGTCGCGGCCTCGAGCAAGGTCTCGACCGCCTGCGTCGTGATCAGCGGAAGGTCGCCGGCGATCATCAGCAGCTGGTCGATCCCTTGCACCCGGAGTTGTGCGACCGCTTCGGCGAAGGCCTGCGCCGTCCCTTCGTCACGCGACTGGTGCAGCACCCTCGCCCCGGATTCGCGAGCGAAGGCGGCGACCTCGTCGCTGGACGTGACGACCGCGACCTGGGAGATGCCCGGCGTTGCCCGAAGGACGGCGATGACGCGCCGTGCGAGTCCGAAGAACAGCTCGCGGCGCTCGTCGTCCGACAAGGCAGCCGCCAATCGCGACTTCGCGGTCTGCGGCGACTTCAGCGGCACGATCGCCCACATGGCTTCAGGGCTTCTTCTCGACGTGGCCGCCGAATTTGTAGCGCATCGCCGACAGCACCTTCTCGGCGAAGGTGTGGTCCTGTCGCGAGCGGAAGCGCGTGAACAGCGCTGCCGTCAGCACCTCGGCCGGCACCGCCTCCTCGATGGCGGCCTGCACGGTCCAGCGCCCCTCGCCGGAGTCCTCGACGACGCCGGAAAAATTCGACAGCGAGGGATTCTCCGCCAGCGCCTCGGCGGTGAGATCGAGCAGCCAGGACGACACCACGCTGCCGCGACGCCAGACCTCGGCGATGTCGGCCAGGTACAGGTCGTAA
>CAZXXM010000348.1:0-3993 GCA_964644715.1 uncultured Salinisphaerales bacterium | reverse complement strand
CTCGATGAACCCGCTGCACATCCACGACTGGAATTTCCGTACGCGCGTCGGCGAGAACAGCTGCGAGCAGCCGTACGACATGTCGCTGTTCAACGTCTCTGCGATGAGCTTCGGCGCCTTGTCGGCCAACGCGATCCTGGCGTTGAACAAGGGCGCGAAGATCGGCAACTTCGCGCACGACACCGGCGAGGGCTCGATCAGCCGCTACCACCGCGAGCACGGCGGCGACCTGGTGTGGGAGATCGGTTCCGGCTACTTCGGCTGTCGCAACGACGACGGCACGTTCAACGCCGAGCGCTTCGCCGCGGCCGCGCGTGGGCCGCAGGTCAAGATGATCGAGCTCAAGCTCTCGCAGGGTGCCAAGCCGGGGCACGGCGGCATGCTGCCCGGTGCCAAGGTCAGCCCGGAGATTGCGGAGGCACGCGGCGTGCCGGTGGGCAAGGACTGCATCTCGCCGCCGGGTCACTCGGCGTTCACGACGCCGATCGAGATGATGGAGTTCCTCGCGAAGCTGCGGGAGCTGTCGGGCGGCAAGCCGGTGGGCTTCAAGTTCTGCCTCGGTCATCCCTGGGAGTTCTTCGCCATCTGCAAGGCGATGCTCAAGACCGGGCTGACGCCGGATTTCATCGTCGTCGACGGCGCCGAAGGCGGCACCGGCGCGGCACCGGTGGAGTTCTCCGACCACGTCGGCACGCCGCTGCAGGAAGCGCTGCTGCTGGTGCACAACACCTTGGTGGGGCTCAACCTGAGGTCACGCGTGAAGCTCGGAGCCGGTGGAAAGATCATCACCGCCTTCGACGTGGCGCGAACGCTCGCGCTCGGCGCCGACTGGTGCAACAGCGCGCGGGGCTTCATGTTCGCGCTCGGATGCCTGCAGGCGCAGGCCTGCCACACCGGCCATTGCCCGACCGGCGTGACCACGCAGGACAAGAACCGCCAGCGCGCGCTGGTGCCCGACGACAAAGCGCAGCGCGTGGCGAATTTCCATCGCAACACGCTCGAGGCGCTGGCCGAACTCACCGGGGCGGCGGGCCTCTCGCACCCGGGACGCCTGGGTCCGCAGCACATCGTCCGCCGCATTTCGACCAGCGAGGTCAGGCTGCTGTCGACCTTGCTGCCGTTCCTGAAGCCGGGCGACTTGCTGGAGAACCGCGCCGAGCATCCGGTCTACGCCACGTTCTGGCGGATGGCTTCGGCAGAGTCGTTCGCGCCCGCGGCCTGAGCGCTTGTCGGGTTGCGCGCGCGGGGGTGGAGAGGAAAAGCCATCACCGCAAAGACGCCCAGGGAAAAGTCAGGGCGCAAAGATGTTTCGAAGGACGCCGCCTCACCCTCAATCTTTGCGCCCTTGCGCCCTTTGCGCTTTTCTTCGCGCCTTTGCGTTGAATGCCTCAGCTCTTCCCGTCGATACGTTCTCCTCGTGTTTTCTATCCGGCTGCCTCCCGGGCCCGTGCCGGAAAACCGCCATGCGCCCGCGGGAACAGAAGTTGTAGGAACAGGGCAAGGATCGTCGGTCAGGTTCGCCCCGCCCGGGCGTACGACGGTTCCACGGAGACGCCCATGAATCCTTCGGACCCCCTTTCGCTGCCGCCGAGCGCCTACGCCACGGCGGTGATCCAGCTGCCGGCCGACATCGGTATCGAGGCCGCGTCGGAGTTGCATCGCGAACTCGTGGCCTACGTCGACGACCCGGCACCGGTGCTGCTCGACGCCGGCGAGGTTGCGCGCATCCATACCGCCGCGCTGCAATTGTTCTGCCTGTTCTGCCGCGACCGCCGCGCGCAGGGACGCCGTACCGACTGGCGCTCGCCGTCCACCGCGATGCGTTCGGCCGCCGCGCTGCTGGGTGTGACGACCTTGCTCAACATGTCGCGCGAGGCCGCCTGACATGAGCAGCCGCATCCTCGCTGTCGACGATTCCGCCTCGATGCGCCAGATGGTCGCATTCACGCTCAAGTCCGCCGGCTTCGACGTCGCCGAGGCCGAGGACGGCCAGGCCGCGCTCGACCTGGCCAAGACCGAGAAATTCAAGCTGGTGCTGGCCGACGTGAACATGCCGCGCATGGACGGCATCACGCTGGTGAAGAACCTGCGTACCCTGGCCGACTACAAGTTCACCCCGCTGCTGATGCTCACCACCGAGTCGACGCCCGAGAAGAAGATGGAAGGCAAGGCCGCCGGCGCGACCGGCTGGCTGGTGAAGCCGTTCAATCCGGAGCAGCTCGTGGCCACGGTTCAGCGCGTTCTGGGCTGATCGGTGCGATGTCCCGTCGTTCACGCACCCGGCATGAGCCGGTGTGCGCACTGCCGGTTCCGGTAAAGGGCTCATCGCCGGACGCGGAATCTTCCGCAGGCGGACGCCGCCGGTGAGCGCGATCCGGAATTTCCGCGCGCGCGATCCGCGCAGCGACCTGCTGGACGGCACGGTGCGCGCCCTCGGAGAGATCCTCGCGCTCGCGGAGCCGGTGGCCTACACGCAGGCCCTGCGCGTGCAGCGCATGATCCAGGACCTCGAACGCGAGTGGCCGTACGGATCCGGGTTCGAGCTCCGGACCGCGGCGCTGCTCGCGCCGCTGGGCAGCATCGGGCTGCCGGCGGACCTGCAGCGTCGCGTCGCCGACGGCGAGACCTTGTCCGCCGAAGACCAGCGCATCCTCGCCTGCGTGCCCCAGCTCACCGATCGCCTGCTGGCGTCGGTGCCGGGGCTCGAGGACGTCCGCGCGCTGATCCTGCTGCGTCACCGTCAACCGCTGCCGGCGGGCTGGCGCGAGCGTTTCGGCGATGCGCGGCACGGCGAACTCGTGCGCATGGCCAGTGCGCTGCGGCTGGTCAGCGTGCTGGACACGCTGATCACGCGCGGCTTCTCGTTGAACGAGGCGCTTGGCCTGTTGCGCAGCCAGGCGACGGCCGCGGAGCGCGAACTGGTGGAATGCCTCGCCCGCTTGCATGCGGCGGAAGGCTCGAAGGTGGAGATGCGCAGCCTGCCGCTGTCGCGCCTGCGTCCTGGCATGTGCATCGCCGAGGCGGTCTACACCAGCGCAGGGCAGCTGCTCGTGAATCGCGGCTTCGAAATCGACGAGGCCTTCCTGGAAAAGGTGCGCAACTACAAACGCGGACAGGTGCGCGAGCCGGTGCAGGTGAGCCTGCCGACGGTCCGCCCGCGCCGGATCTGATCGCCGCGGGACGGGAATCCGACGCGCTGACGTCGCTTTCACGTGGGAACGGAACTTGTAGCGGGGGGGCACCCGGTCCGACGCCGGCCCGACGCACGGTACTCCGCATGAGCCTGGACCTGGCCCGTTTCCACAAGACCTTCTTCGAGGAAAGTTTCGAGAATCTCGAGACGATGGAGCAGGCGCTGCTGCGCCTGGACGTCGCTGCCTTCGATGCCGAGGTCATCAACACGATCTTCCGCGCGGCGCATTCGATCAAGGGAGGCGCCGCGACGTTCGGATTCGCGGCCGTCGCCTCGTTCACGCACCACGCCGAGACCTTGCTCGACCAGATGCGCTCGGGTGCCCGCTCGCTCGCGCAGGCCGACATCGACCTGCTGCTGCGCGCCGGCGACACGATGCGCGGCCTGCTCACCGCGGCGCGCGACGCCAGCCCGATCGATGCGGCTCAGGTGGCCCAGGTTCAAGCCGATCTCGAAGCCGCGCTGTCCGGCAAGCCGGCGGCGCCGGCGGCTTCGACGCCCGCGGCAACGCCGTCTGCGAAGCCGGGAGGATGGCGTGTGACGTTCGCACCCAAGCCCGACCTGTTTCGCAGTGGCAACGATCCGCTGCGCATCATCCGCGCCGTGTCCGAACTCGGACGGCTGACCTCCGTCCCCCAGCTTCCGGAGTCGGTGTCGCTGCACAGCGCCGAGCCGGAGACCTGCTACCTGTCCTGGATCCTGGACGTCGAAGGCGAGATTTCGCGCGACGCGATCCAGGATTGCTTCGCCTGGGTCGAGGACGAGTGCGATCTGCGCATCGAGTCTGCGCTCGCGCCGCC
>CAZXXM010000347.1:0-4033 GCA_964644715.1 uncultured Salinisphaerales bacterium | reverse complement strand
GGTATGAAGCGCGACGGCGTCCTCGACGGTGGCGATCTGGAACGGCTTTCGTATCCCTCCCAGGCGGAACTTCGAGTTTTCCACCTGCAGCGTGATCAGCAGATCCTCGTCGCCACCCGGAATCACGTGCAGCCGGTTCGGCGTCGCCGGAATCGAACGCATGAGATCCGGATCCACTTTTCCTGCGCCGACGAATTCCTGGTCGCCCAGCCAGAGCCGGTGCGCGGTCAGCACGGCGCGCACGCGCAGCGCCAGTTCGGGGCGGGTGCGCTGCGGCGGCAACAGCACCCGCAGTCGATAGGTGCCGTAGCCGATGGCGCCCAGCCGCTTGCCGTCGCGGCCCTGCACCTCGGTCCAGAGACCGCTGGCCTTCAGCGGCTCGCCGCCTCGCACGTCGGGGCCGAGCAACTCTCCCCAATGGAAATCCCAGTCGCCGGCGATCGACACCGGGCCGTCCCGCTCGAAGTTCCAGTCGCGCAGATCGAGGACGCCGTTCGACGCGGTCGGCCCTTCGCGCGAAGCGCCTGTGCATCCGCACGCGGCCAGCGCCAGCAGCAGGACCAGCAGCCGCGCGATCAAGACGACATCCCGCGCAGCAGGCATCGCCGCCGCAAACGACGCAGAACCTCTTGAGTCTCCCCCCGGAAACCGGACACTCGGTGCTCCCTGGAATCCCCTGCCGACTCGCACCGCGATTCTGCTATCCGGCGCTCGCAGCGAGCGGTTCCATCGACGTTCTCGGCCCATACGGGAACGCGGAGAGGTTCGATGTCGCATCGGTGCGTGGAGGAATGCTCGCACAGTCGCGATCGGGCGGGTCAAGCTACGGCCCGAACCCGCGGACGATCCGAGGAGCGGCCTGCAGCCCGAAGCGTGGCCGTCGGGCATTCTGAGGCGACGGGCGCGGCGTTCCGGTCGCCGCTCGACGACCGGGTTCGAAACCGTCCGGCGAAAGCGTCGTAGGCTTCGATGTAGTGGCGTCGACCGGAACCACGGCGGGGATCGGCATGGCGGGACAGCGGACACGCGAGGTGCGCGACGCATCGGCATCGACGCCGCAACCGGGCGCCGGCCGCAGCGCGGCTGCGCGCGGCGTCGTCCCTGCCAGCTACGTCCGCCTGCTCTACGAATACCTCGAGAGCAAGGACATCGATGCGGTGGCGCTGCTCGGAGAACCCGCACCCGAGCCGGCCGGTCCCGCGCCGGGCCGCTACCCGGTGCAGCGGTGGCGGCGTCATCTGGAGAAGGCCGCCGCGCACCTGCAGGACGACGACCTCGGCCTGCACCTCGGACGTACCGTGACGCCGCGACATTTCGGCGTCATGGGCTATGTCCTGCTGGCCTGCGGCACGCTCGGTGGAGCGCTCACGCGCCTGCATCGCTACCAGCGGCTCGTCTACGACGTCAGCCCGATGCATTTCGAGACGCAGGGCAACACGGTGACGCTCGAATGGGGAACCGAGAACGGGCGGCCGGGCCGTCTGGTCGACGAGACGGCGATCACCGCGCTCGTGCAATTCGCGCGCGACGTCACCGGCGCCGTCGATACCAAGATCGACGAAGTGCACTTCGTCAACGAACCCCCGGCCAACCCGGCGGCCTACCGTCGCTACTTCGGCGGACAGGTGCGGTGGGAACAGCCCGCCACGCGCGTGAGCCTGCCGCTGACGCTGCTCGCACGCCCACTGCGCCAGCCCGACGCGGCGCTGCTCGGCCTGCTCGAACGACAGGCGGAAACCCTGCTCGCCGATCTGCCCCAGGCCGGCAATCTCGAACAGGCGGTTCGCCGCGCCGTCGGCTCGACGGTCCGCGAAGGCGAGGTCACGCTCGAACGCATCGCCAGCGCGCTGCATACCTCGCCGCGCACCCTTCACCGCCGACTCGATGCGCTGGCACTGGGCTTTCGCGAATTGCGCGATGACACCCGGCGGCGCCTGGCCGAACAGCACCTCGCCGATCCTGGAATGGGCATAGCCGAAGTCGCGCTGCTGCTGGGTTACTCCGAACAGAGCGCCTTCACCCGCGCATTCAAGCGATGGACCGGCGCAACACCGATGGCGTTCCGCCAGGCCGCACGGGCCGGCCGCGCACCGTGACGCACGGCCTCCGCGACGCGCCGACGATCAGGCCGTGATCCGTCCGAAATCGCGGCTCCGCGTGACCGCCTCCGGGATGCAGGCCCGGGCACCCTGCGCCGGGTGCAGCCACTGCGCGAGAATGGGATGAAGGCCTGCGCGGGGCGCAGAGCATCGATGCCGGCCTCCTCCTCGATCACTCCAGAGAGTTCCAGATGAACGACATCTTCGAAATGGGCAAGCGCGCCGGCGAGTTGCTCAAGGCACGCGGCGAGAAAATCGTCATCGCCGAGACCTCGGCCGGCGGCCTCGTCAGCGCCAGCCTGCTCGCGGTACCCGGCGCCTCGGCCTACTACGTCGGTGGCGCGATCACGTACTCGTTCGACTCCATCAAGTCGCTCGTGCACCTGGACATGAAGGAGTTGCGCAAGCAGGGCGTCCGCTCCAGCTCCGAGCCCTATGCCGAGATCCTGTGCCGCGCGATGCTCGCCCAGCATCCGGGCGTGACCTGGGGCCTGTCGGAGACCGGCGCGGCGGGCCCGCCGAATCCCTACGGCGATCCGTCCGGCCACACCTGCATGGCGATCACCGGTCCGGTGAATCTCGTGCGCACCTTGCGCACCGGCCAGGAGGATCGCGTCGAGAACATGTGGGCGTTCGCGAACGCGACGCTGGCGCTGCTGGTCGAAGCGCTGGAGGCTGCTCCGTAGGGTGCGCTCCGCGCACGAACGCGCGGACCGGATGTATGCGAGGACGCGCGCAGAGCGCACCCTGCGCGTACACCCGAATCACGCCAGCCAGCTGCGCGCGTTCTCGAACATCCGGAACCACGGCGTGCGCGCTCCGCGGGCCGACTCCGGCCACCACGAACCGGTGACGCCGTGGATCGTCCGCTCCGGATGCGGCATCAGGATCGTCACGCGGCCGTCCTCGTTGCAGATCGACGTCAGCCCCGACGGCGACCCGTTCGGATTCGCCGGATAGCGCGCCGCGACCTCGCCCTGGTTGTCGATGAAACGCATCGCGACCTGGCCGTTGTCCTTCAACGCGGCCAGGTTGGCGTCGGTGCGGAATTCGGCGCGTCCCTCGCCGTGCGCCACCGCGATCGGCATGCGGGAACCCGCCATGCCGGCGAACAGGATCGACTTCGACTCCAGCACTTCCACCATCGACCAGCGCGCCTCGAACTGTTCGGAGCGATTGCGGCGGAACATCGGCCAGCGCGACGCGCCGGGCACCAGTTCCTGCAGCGCGGCGAACATCTGGCAGCCGTTGCAGACGCCGAGCGCGAACTTCGAGGTATCGGCGAGGAAGGTCTGGAACTCGTCGCGACCGCGCGGATTGAACAGGATGGTCTTGGCCCAGCCCTGCCCCGCACCGAGCACGTCGCCGTAGGAGAAGCCGCCGCAGGCGACCAGGCCCTGGAACGTCGACAGCGACACGCGGCCTTCGAGGATGTCGGACATGTGCACGTCCACCGTCTCGAAGCCGGCGGCATGGAACGCGTAGGCCATCTCGTACTGGCCGTTGACGCCCTGCTCGCGCAACACCGCCACGCGCGGACGGCGCATCGCGGCCGGCACCGGTCGTGACTGCGGGTCGAACGTCAGCGACACGCTGAGCCCGGTGTCGCTGAAACGGCCGGCCGACTCGAATTCTTCGTCGACGCAGTCCGGGTTGTCGCGCAGGCGCGCCATCCGGTAGCTGGTCTCGAACCAGGCCTTGAACAAGGTGCTGCGGGCCTCGTCCAGCAGGGAATCCTTCTTCTTGCCGGGCAGGCCTTCGAAAACGATGCGATCGTCCTCGCTCGGCGCGCCGACGCGCAGCGCGTGCAGGCCCAGGGCCTGCGCCTCGTCGAGCAGCGGCTGCGCGTCGCCGGCCCGCACCTGCAGCACCAGGCCCAGTTCCTCGTTGAACCAGCCCGCCGCGTCGAGTCCGCCCGCGCGCAGGCCGCAGTG
>CAZXXM010000346.1:0-4037 GCA_964644715.1 uncultured Salinisphaerales bacterium | reverse complement strand
CCGGCGGCGTGGCGGTGATCAAGGTCGGCGCCGCGACGGAAGTCGAGATGAAGGAAAAGAAGGCCCGCGTCGAAGACGCCCTGCACGCAACGCGTGCGGCCGTCGAAGAAGGCATCGTGGCCGGTGGCGGCGTGGCGCTGGTTCGCGCCTCGGCCGTGCTCGAGAAGCTCAAGGCTGCCAACCCCGACCAGCAGATCGGCATCAACATCCTCAAGCGCGCCATCCAGGAGCCCCTGCGCCAGATCGTGCGCAACTCCGGTGACGAGCCGAGCGTGGTGCTGAACAAGGTCTCGGAAGGCAAGGGTTCGTTCGGCTACAACGCCGCCAACGGTTCTTACGGCGACATGATCGAGTTCGGCATCATCGACCCGACCAAGGTCACCCGCCTGGCCCTGCAGAACGCGGCCTCCGTGGCCGGCCTGCTGCTCACCACCGAAGCCATGATCGCGGACGCGCCGGCCAAGGATGCGGGCGCCGGCTTCCCGGGCGGCACGCCGATGGACGGCGGTGGCGGCATGGGCGTCGGCGCGGGCATGAACTTCTAAGTTCGGCCCGGGCGACCGATCGCGCGCCCACCGCGCGATCTCTCCGCTGCGGCACGTTGCAGGATCAGGGCGCCTCCGGGCGCCCTGATTTTTTTATGGGCTC
The DNA here is from genome assembly GCA_964644715.1 of uncultured Salinisphaerales bacterium. Classification (GTDB taxonomy): domain Bacteria; phylum Pseudomonadota; class Gammaproteobacteria; order Nevskiales; family Nevskiaceae; genus Panacagrimonas. The sequence continues at coordinate 3,389 of CAZXXM010000346.1, read as the reverse complement.
GTCCCGTCCCTCGTGGCCCGGACGAAGTCCGGGATCACGCTGCGCAAATCGAGACGTGCCCCGGACTTCGTCCGGGTGAAGTGCCGCGCCCGTGGACGCGAGTGAATAATGGAGCCGGTTCCAGATGAGGAGAACGACGACGTGATGGTGCCTGACCCCGGCAGCAGGGCTCGAGCGGCCAGCCGCTTCGTGGCGCATTGGGAGGATCGCCTCGCGGCGCGGGATTCACCGCTCGTGGCGACGGCCCCGCTGCCCGCGGATCGCAGCGAGCTGCTGGCGCGGCTGCGGATCGAGCGCAATGCGGCGATGGCGCGCATCGCGGCGGAGTCGCTGACGGACGTCGCGTCCGTGGCGCAGACCCTCGAGCAGCTGTCGGCGTTGGCGGATTCGGCCTGCCAGCAGGCCGTGACGTGGGTCAGCCAGGGGCTGATCGAGCGTCATGGCCGGCCGCGCGACGGAAGCGGCGTGGAAGCAGCCCCCGTGATCCTCGGCATGGGCAAGCTCGGAGGGCGCGAGCTCAATTTCTCGTCCGACATCGACCTGATCTTCCTGCACACCGCCGACGGCATGACCGATGGCGCCCATCCGATCGAGAACGAACGCTTCTTCGTGAAGCTGGCCCAGGAAGTGGGCAAGCTGCTGTCGGAGCGCACCGCGGAAGGCTTCGTGTTCCGCGTGGACACGATGCTGCGCCCGTTCGGCTCGGCGGGCCCGATGTCGATGAGCATGGATGCAGCCGAGGAGTACTACCAGACGCACGGCCGCGAGTGGGAACGTTACGCGATGATCAAGGCGCGGCCGATCGCGGGCGACATTGCCGCCGGGAACGAATTCCTGAAGCGGCTGCGTCCCTTCGTCTATCGCCGCTATCTCGATTACAACGCGATCAACAGCCTGCGCGACCTCAAGCGCCGCATTCACGACGACGTCGTCGCGCGCAAGGTCGTCGACGACGTGAAGCTCGGACCCGGCGGAATCCGCGAGCTGGAATTCATCGTGCAGTCGTTCCAGCTGGTGCGCGGAGGCCAGGACGCCTGCCTGCGCCATCCGTCGCTGCGCCCGACGCTCGATTATCTCGGCGAAGCGGGCCTGCTGCCGAGGCAGACGGCGCTGAAGCTCGACGAGGCCTACGTCTTCCTGCGCAAGCTGGAGAACGCCATCCAGATGTACGACGACCAGCAGACGCATCGCCTGCCGGTGGACGAGGACGCGCGCCGCGCGCTGTGCGTCGGCCTGGACTTCGCGAGCTGGGACGCCTTGCGGGCGCGCTTCGACGAGGTGGCCGCCTATGTCAATGCGGAGTTCCGCCGGGTGTTCGCGGATCCCACGCAGGACGCCGAAGACAGTGCCTGCGCGCTACTGGTGCGCAGCGCGTTCGGTCCGGAGATCAAGGTCTCGGAGCTCAAGTCGGCGCTGCTGGAGAACGGCTTTGCCGGTGCCGACGAGAGCCTCGCGCAGCGCCTGCTGGACCTGGCGCATGGCCGTCTGGTGCGGGGCCTGTCCGAATCCGCGGCCCTGAGCCTGCATCGCTCATTGGGCCTGTTGCTGGACGAATGCCTGCGAACCGAAGCGCCGACGCGCACGGCGGAGCGCGTGCTGCGTGTCGTGCAGTCGGTGGCCGGCCGCTCGACTTACCTGACCCTGCTCGATCAGTCGGCCGTGGTGCGATCCCATCTCGTACGGTTGTGCGCCGCCAGCCAGTGGGTGACCGAGCAGATCGCGGCCTCGCCCGCGGTGCTCGACACCTTGCTCGACCCTCGCACCTTGTACGTGCCGCCGGGGCGCGAGGCGATGACGTCGGAGCTCGCCGCGCGCTTTTCCGGCGTGCCGGTGGACGACATCGAGACCGGCATGGATCTGCTGCGCCGCTATCGCAACGACGTCACGGTGCGCATCGCGGCGGCCGACATCTCGGGCAACCTGCCGCTGGTGAAGGTCAGCGATCACCTGACCTGGCTCGCCGAGGCGGTACTCGCGGCGGCCATGGAGCGCGCGGTCCTCGAGCTCAAGGAAAGCCACGGCCAGGTTCTGCGCGAAGACGGTAGCGTCGCCGGGCTGGGCGCCATCGCGTACGGAAAGTTCGGCGGGATCGAGCTCGGTTACGGCTCGGACCTGGACCTCGTGTTCGTTCACGAGGACGTGCCGGGCGATACCGAGACCTCCGGCGGTGCGCGGTCGATCGCCGCCGCTGCCTGGTTCGCGCGCCTGACGCAGCGGATCATCCATTGGCTGTCGACGTTGACGCCCGCGGGTCGCGCCTACGAGATCGATCTCGAACTGCGGCCCAGCGGACAGTCCGGCCCGGTCGTCGTGAGCTTCAAGGCCTTCGCGGCCTACCAGCGCGAGAAGGCCTGGACCTGGGAGCACCAGGCGCTGACCCGTGCGCGCTACGTGGCGGGTCCGGCTGCGCTCGGCGAGCAGGTGGAGGCGCTGCGGCGCGAGGTGCTGGGGCGTCGGCGCGAGCCGAAGAAACTGGCGCAGGAAATCGTCGAGATGCGCCGCAAGATGCGCGGGCACCTGGAGAAGCGCCGTCCCGGGGCCTGGGACGTGAAGCAGGGCGAGGGTGGTGTGATCGACAGCGAGTTCCTGACGCAGTACCTGGTGCTGCGCGATGCAGCGGATCGGCCCGAGCTGCTCGAATGGTCGGACAACTGGCGGCAGTTGGACGCGCTGGCCGCGGCCGGCAGCCTGCCGCCGGAGGACCGCAGCGACCTGATCGCCTGCTATCGGGCCTATCGAGCGTTCGCGCACGCGCGGGCCCTGCAGAGCGAGGAGGCGCTGGCAAATGAAGAACAGTTCGCGTCGGAACGCGCGCACGTTCGCGCGGCCTGGAAGCGACAGTTCGCCGAAGCGGAGTCGTCGTAGCCCGGACGTAGTGTGGGATGGCGCGCGTATATAGCCGGAACTCCCCCAGACGAAGTGCCGGCGACGGGGGTGGGCGTGGGCGCGGTGACCGGGTGGCCGTGCGGAACATAATCTTGTGGCCTGCGTCGTCCCGGTGACGATCACTCGGCCAGCCCATCGCCAGCCTCTGCCTGGAGCCTGCGATGTCCGACGAAGTCCTGATCCCTGCCGTATTCCGACGTACGCGCAACCCGCACTGAAGATCGTCTCCGTGCCGTCCGCATCGTCCCTGCGCTCCTGGTTTCCGCAGCTTTCCGCAGTTGCGCGGTGCCTGGCCGCGGGTCTGGCGACGATGACGGGACTCGCCGGCTGCGCGACCGCGCCGGCCGTACCAGTCGAGGCGGCGCCTGCGAAGACGACGTACAGGACCGTCGAGCGGCCCATCGTTGCCGATGCGTCCGAAGCGACATTCGAGCGCGACCGCCGTTCGATCCTGGCGATGCTCGGCGAGTACCAGGTGCGCTTCGCGTTCCAGGAAACCACGG
>CAZXXM010000345.1:0-4041 GCA_964644715.1 uncultured Salinisphaerales bacterium | reverse complement strand
CGTCCGGCGTTGAAGCCGCGCTGGCAGAGCTTTTCGAGACTGAGGTTCTCCGGCGCCAACACGTGTTCGACGCAGGGGCCCGGCAGGTAGATCACGCGATGACCCTGCGCCTTCAGGCGCAAGCTGAGCTCGGTCTCGCCGCCCATCGCGTACGAGCCCGCCGCCGGACCCAGGTCGGCGCGGAACGGCTGGGCCCGCAGCACGTCGGTGCGCACCGCGAAGTTGGGTCCGAACGGCGTGCGCGGATACGGACCCTCCGCCTGCGCCGGACGGAATTCGGCGAAGCACTGCGCCCGAAACGGAAACCGCTCGCTGCGGATCCAGTCGGCACAGGCGTCCGGGAAGCGCGGCACGATGCGGCCACCGAACACCGTGTCATCGGGCCAGCGGTCGGTGCCGTCCTTCCACTGGCGCAGCCAGTCCGGCGACACGCAGACGTCGTCGTCGGTCAGGATCGTGATGCGCCCGCGCAGCTGCGGCAGCACCGTATTGCGCGCGCGGTTCTGGCCGGACTCGGGCACGTGCAGATGGCGCAGCGGCAGGTGCCCGCTCCAGTCGCTCAGCAATTGCGACGTGCGGTCGGTGCTGCCGTTGTCGACGATCCACAGTTCCCAGCGGATTCCGTCGGTCCGCATCGCGGCCATCGAACGCAGCGTGCGCTCCAGCGAATCGGCGCGCGAGCGCGTTGCGATCAGGATGGAGATGTCCAGATCCGGCTCGGCCTCGCCGGGCACCGCGGCGTTCATCGGCTCGATCGCTCGGGCACGAGCAGGCTCGCGATGGCGATGCGCCAGGCGCCGACCGAGGCCGGTCGCAGTCGCAGCAAGCTGAAAGCGTGGCGCCGTGCACTGCGGCCTCGTCGCGCACCCAGTGCCGTGATCGCGGCGCGGCGCAGGTAGTCGCGGTACATGGTCGGGGCCCAGACGCGCAGCGCCTCGCCGTGCTCGTGGATCAGCGCATCGAAACCTTCGGCGGAATCCCGCAGGAACGCCTTCTTGCGGTGGGACAGCAAGGCCTCGTCGCGGCCGGGCCGGTCGAGCGCACGCACGTTGGTGATCAGGCGCTCGCCGGCGTCCTGGTGATACAGCCGCAGCACGTCCGTGAACATGCGGGAGCGGAAGCGCAGCGCGAAGTCGAGGTGATACTTCGTCATCTGCATGCGGCTGTCCGGATAGCGCACGACGTCGAAGCATTCGCGGCGAACGCAGCGGATCATGTCGCGCGCGTGATGCGCGGTCTGCTCGAGAAACTGCAAGTAGCCCTCGTAACCCCACTCGGTCGTCGCCGGAACGATGGGCGGCGTCATGTGGCCATCGTCGAGCCGGCAGCGGAACCACAGTGCGTGCAGCGTCTCCGGTGTCTGCTCGACGGCCTCGGCCATGCGCGCCAGCGCGCCCGGCAGCAGTTCGTCGTCGCTGTCCAGGAAGATGATCCACGGCGCGACGGCGTGGTCGACCCCTCGATTGCGCGCGGGGCTGACGCCGCGGTTGACCTCGCACTTGATCAGCCGGAATCGCGGGTCCGGCAGGTAGCCGGCGCAACGTGCGACGGAGTCGTCGATCGAGGCGTCGTCGACGATCACCACTTCGTAGCGCGTGAAATTCTGGATGCGGATGCTGTCCAGGCAGCGCTCGATGGTGTCGGCGCGATTGAACATCGGCACTACGATGCTGAACAGCGGAGACGCGGCGTTGGCGAACCGACTGAGCCGGTCGCGCACGTTCGCCGCCAGGTCCGTCGCCGCCGGCGGAGCCTGCGTCCGGTCCTCAGCACCGGTGAACCCGGTGTCGCGCGACGGGCTATGGAGACGCATCACGAAAGATTCCAACGGGCTTCGTCGGCAAATGGCAAACATGGCCCGTGCCAAGACGCGCAACTGCCGGGCGCTGGCGCGGAATCGCGCCTCTCCGCGACCGGGCGCTCGATCCCTTGTCCTGCGAAACGCAATTCTTCGCAGGGCAATCGTGCGATTCGCAGCCCGCCCGCGACCCTCAGCGCAGCGGAAACTCTGCCTCGATGACGGTGCCCGCACCGGACTTCGAGGTCACGGCGAACGAGCCGGACAGCGCCTCGGTGCGTTCGCGCATCCCCGCCAGGCCGTAGCCGCGCGTGGCGGCCTGCGGATCGAAGCCGCGTCCGTCGTCGCCGACCCGCAGCCTCACGACGGTGCCTTCCAGCACGACGCGGACCCAGACGTTGCTCGCCTGCGCATGTCGCGCCGCGTTCGACAGGCTCTCCTGCACGATGCGGTACAGGTGCACCGCGCGATCGCCGGGCATGCGATCGCATCCGGGATCGAGCACCGCCTCCAGCGCCGAGTCGGGATAGTCCTCGCGCCAGCGGTCGAGCAGGCCCTCCAGCGCTCCGACCAGGCCGAGGCTCTCGATGGACGGCGGTCGCAATCTGCCGACGAGGCGACGGCTGACCCGGTGGATCTCGGCGACCGAGGCGCGCAGCTGCTGCAGGCGTGCCTCGCGCTGCGCCTGCTCGTCCGGTGCCATGCGCGCGACGCGGATGGTCTCCATCTCGATGGCGGTGACGTGCTGTCCGATCTCGTCGTGCAGCTCGCGCGCGACCATGCGGCGCTCGTCTTCCTGCAGGTCGAGATTGCGCAGGTGCAGCGAGCGCACCTGCTCGCGGCCGCGCGCGATGCGGTCCTCGAGTTCGCCGAGCTTCTCCGACAGCCGCTGCACCTCGGGCGGTCCGGTGCGCGGCAATTCGGTGGCGCGCTGACCGCGGCCGATCTGGTCCATCGCGCGCACCAGGCGCGCCAGCGGCCGCAGCGCGAACGAGATCGTCAGGAACACGCAGAGATTCACGGCGAACGCCAGCGCACCGATCACCATCAGCTGGCTGCGCACGTCGACCCAGGCTTCGCGAAGCTCGTCGCGCGGGTCTGCTTCCAGGTGCACGCGCACCGTCTTCTCGGTCAGCGGAACCTCGCGCAGCACCGGCGGCTCGGAGAACTCCGCGCCCTGCACGAACCAGTCCGGCACGCCGGGCGGCGCGTCGGAGAACGTGCAGCGATCGTGCGGCGCCGTGCGCGTGTCGATCGACACGCACAGGTGGCGTGCGCCGGTGAATCCGGCCACCCACTTGGCGAGGACGCGCTCGACCTCGACGTCGTCGAGATCGCGGATCAGCGACAGCGTGAGATCCAGGCTGGCGGTGGCGCTGCGCAGACTGGTGTCGACCTCGCGCGAGACTGCGACGCGCGCGTTGCCGACCGCCACGAGCGCCGCGACCGCGAGTGCCGCCGTCAGCAGCAGTCCGATGGCCAGCGACAGGCGCCAGCGCAATTCGAGCCCGGAGGGTCGCGCCGCGCGAGTGCTCTCACCGCTCGCGAGCGCCTTCCCCGGCGGACTCATATCGGCGTGACGATCCCCGCGGCCAGCGCGACGCGCGCCATCTCGGCGCGATTCCCGATCTGCAGCTTGTTGCGGATCGCCGTGCCGTAGTTGGCCACCGTCTTGGTGCTCAGGTGCAGCGAGCGGGCGATCGCCTCCACCGGCTGGCCTTCGGCGAGCTGGCGGAAGATCTCGAATTCACGCTCCGACAGCCGCTCGAGTCCCTGCGCGCCGCGTGCGCGCGGACGGCTGCGCGTCAGCGAGGGATCGACGAAGCTCGCGCCCGACGCGACGGCCGTGACCGCCTCGACTAGCATCTCGGGATTGGAGCGCTTGCACAGATAGCCGGCGGCGCCGAGCCCGATGGCGCGTTCCACCATCGCCGGCTCGTCGTGCATGCTCACTACCAGCACCCGCGCGTCACGCTGCCGGCAGCGCATGCGGCGCAGGATCTCCAGGCCGCCCGCACCGGGCAGCGAAAGATCGAGCACGGTGACGTCGACACCGCCGCGCAGGAAACGCCGGTAGCCGGCAACGGCGGTCGAGGCTTCCGCGACGACCTGCAGGTGGCGCGTGCAGTGCAGCAGATACTTGTAACCGGCGCGCACCAGCGCGTGGTCGTCGATCAGCAGGATGCGGGTGATGGCGGGTGCAGGAGACATGGGGTCACGCGCTCGCGTGGAGGCTCGTCGTC
>CAZXXM010000344.1:0-4051 GCA_964644715.1 uncultured Salinisphaerales bacterium | reverse complement strand
CTCGATACCGTGACGGCGAATTCGCGGAAATCGCCTTGGAAAAGGCGGTCGAACCGCCGGCCGGAAGAGCTTCAGCGACCGGCACGCCCCTTGCTCGACTCCCTTCGTGATCGCACAGGGAGCCGACACGATCGTGCCACTGGATTCCATTTCCGCAGCGCCGTCCACGCGGCTGCCAGCGCCCGCCGCGCTGGCAGCCGGCACCGCCGCGGCCAGCGAGGCCTTGCTGTCGCTGGGCCGCTGGCTGCAGGCGCAGGCCTATCGCTTCGTCTGTCCCACGCCGGAGACGCATGCGCGCGTGATCGAGCGATCGCCGGACCGCGAAGCGCAGTCGCTCGAAGACGTGTTCGGATGGAACCTGCCGTTCGCGCCCGGCGTGATGCCGGACAGCGTCATCCACTGGCTGCACGAGGCGCGGATGCTGTCGCACATCGGCTCGCGCCTGCGCAGCGGGGTGCGCTTCGCCTCGATCGGCAACCGCCTGTTCGTCCACTCCTCGCATCCGACGCTCGATCGCGATGCCGTCTTCTTCGGTCCCGACACCTATCGCTTCGCGCGCTTCGTCGAAACGGTGCTGTCGGCGCCCTGGCCCTACCCGGTCCGCTCGATGGCCGACATCGGCTGCGGCGCCGCAGCCGGCGCGATCCTGGCGCTCGACGTCCTCGACGGTCGCGACCTGCAGCGCGTGATCTTGCGCGACATCAATCCCAAGGCCCTGCAGTTCGCCGCGACCAACGCGGCGCTCAACGACTGCGGCGTCCTCGACTTCAGCCTTGGCGATTCGCTGACCGACGTCGACGCCGATTTCGATCTGATCATCGCCAATCCCCCGTACATGATCGGCGATGGCCTGGAGCGCGAGTACCGCGATGGCGGAGCTCATCAGGGGACCGATCTGGCGCTGCGCTTTCTCGGCGACGCGGTGGACCGCCTGGCGCCCGGCGGCCGCATCGTGCTGTACACCGGGACGCCGGTCGTGCGCGGCGTCGACACGTTTCTCCGTCACGCGAGCGCCTTGCTCGATCGCACCTCCCTGCCCTACCGCTACACCGAACTGGATCCCGACGTGTTCGGCGAGAGCCTGGCCCTTCCCCAATACGCCGACGTCGATCGCATCGCCGTCGCGGGACTCGTGGTTTCTCGCCCCGGAGGCGACCGATGAACTCCTCACTCGCCGTCGCGGCGCGCCTCAACCCGATCACGCCGCAGGATTCGCTGCATCGCCGCCTGGCTTACTTCAACCGCAAGCGGCTCACGCCGGCCTTGCCGACCAGCGAATGGCTGGAGGAGCTGCAGCAACAGGGGCACTTCGCGCAGCTCGAAGGCCGCTTCCTGGAAGGCGAGCGGCGCGCGGTCATCGGTCTCTGCACGGGGCTGCCGCAGGACCCGGACGATTTCATGCAGTGGTTCGCTTCGCTCGAAACCTGCGGCGCCGGTCAGCAAGACCCTTTGTTCCAGTGGCTCGCCACGCGGGCTTCGATGGACGACCTGCGCTGGTTCATGAACCAGGAGATCGCCGGCGAAGCGGGCTTCGAGGACTTGGTGGCCCTCACGCAGGTGCGGATGCCGGCGCAGACCAAGCTGGAAATGGCCCGCAACTACTGGGACGAGATGGGACGCGGACAGGAAGTGCGCATGCATGGGCCGATGCTGCAGGGCGCCGCGGCAGCGCTGGAACTGGAGGCCGACGTCGAGGCCACCGTCTGGGAAGCCCTCGCCCTGTCCAACCTGATGTCCGCCATGGCCTGCAGCCGCCGCTACGCCTATCACGCGATCGGCGCGATCGGCGTCGTCGAACTCACGTCGCCGTCGCGGATGCGCATGATCGACAAGGGGCTCAAGCGGCTCAACGTCGCGAGCCGCGCGCGCAGCTATTTCACGCTGCAGTCGCGCCTCAACGTCGTGCACTCGCGTGATTGGAACCGCGGCGTCATCCGGCCCCTGATCGAGGCCGATCCGCGCCTGCGCGTTCCGATCGCCGAAGGCGCGCTGATGCGCCTGAACGCCGGCGCCCGCTGTTTCTCGCGCTATCGCGAAACGCTGTGGGGCGGGCCGACGTTGGCGCCGAGAATCCCCCAGCTCGTGAGCCGCGAAAGGTTCTCGCGGATCAAGGATTCTCCGATGTCGGTGCGATAGCGCAGGTTCGGCAGCACCACGCGCGACGCCAGCGCGTTCGCCTTGCGCTGCGCCGCCCGCAGATCTTCGTCGACGCCGGTGACGACCATCGGGTAGCCGCGGCATCCGCCGACTCTCAGCTCGCCCTCGTCGTGCAGCACCTCGGCGAGATGCACGTTGCGCCAGTCGTCGGCATCGAGCGGTTCCCGAAACAGGATCGGTGCCGGCTCGCAGCGCGGCTCGTCGTACGGAAACGGCGGCAAGGTCAACACCACCCCGACCGCGTAACCAGAACGCGTCTCGAGGTCCTCGCCGCGGCCACCGGCCATCTTCATCAGCACCGTGCCCCAGGATTCGCGTTGCAGGCTGCCGCAGATCGCGGTGCCCGGGTAGCCGAAGCGGCAGGTGAATTCGAGTGGCCAGATGCCGCGCTCGTTGACGATGGTGTTCACGTTGAGCCAGCCCACGTAACCGGATTTCTCGAGCGGAACCTCCAGCGGCTCGAGCACGCGCGCGAACATCGTCTCCGAACGGCGGAAGCTCACGACGGTTCCCATCTCGCCGGTCAGCTCGCCCAGGTCACCCGGGAAGAAGCGCTTGTGCTCCCAATCGATGCAGGCCGGGCGCAGAAAGCGATGCCCGTCGAAATAGGCGCCGGTGCCGATCTCGACACCGTCGATGAAATCCATCAGCACGAACGGCGGAGGCGAATCGCCGGCGCGCTTCGCCTCGGCATGCAGCATCGCGAGCAGGTCGGCTCCGTTGTCGAGCTGGCCGACGTAGTTTCGCGTGGAGGCCGTCAGCCCGCTGCAGATCTTGTAGACGTAGCGGGCGGGATGCGCCTGCACGAAGCGGATCGCGGCCGCGTAGTCGACGAAGGTCCTCGTCTCGGCGGTCTGCAGTCCGATCTGCCTCAGCAGCAGCTGACCGTACTCGCGATCCTCCTCGAGCCGGTCGCCCCAGGAGCTGCCGCCGACGACGCGGTAACCCTCTCCGCGCAGCGCATCCTGCGTCGCGCCGTGGCAGGCGGTTTCGAAGATCACCAGGCCTTCCTTGCCCGCCGCGCGGATCCACGGCAGCTCCGCCGACCAATCGTCGCATCGCTCGACAAGGCCACGGAGCAGGTTCTGCGCCTCGGGATTCGACGCACCGACCCGGACCTCGTGACCTTCTTCGACCAGCCGCAGATAGATCGATCCGAGGCAGAGGTCGTCACCGACTCCCAGGATGCGCATGTGAGGTGATCAGGCCCGTACGCACGAAGAACCGGCGCGATCCCCGCCATCTGCACGAACCGCCATCCACACGCCTCGCGGACGGCCTGCGCGCGACATGCCTGGCATCGGATCCAAGGGTCTGCTCCTTCGACGTGTCATCGGACGATCATGGATCGCGCCGCGTGAATCGGCGCTGACGCCGTCCATCGCCGAAGGGGTTTCGACGGGGCGGGACGAGGCTCGGCGCCGGTCCCGTCGTCGATCGTCGTCAACGCCCGGCGAGCCTCGCGCCTCGTCTCAGCGGCGCCGCCTGGAACCACCTCGCCCCGTTTTCGACGGCGCACCGTCACGCGCGATCCCCTGCTCGCGATGGCGGATGGAAGAGGGCGTACCACCGAACCAGCGCAGGCAGCAGCGCGTCAGCGCCGATCCATGGGCGAGGCCCACGAGTTCTGCCACGTGACCCACCGGCAAGGTGGTACTGCCGAGGTAGCGCAGCGTGAGTTGCTGCCGCACCTCGTCGCGAAGGGTTTCGAAATCGGTGTTCTCGATCGCCAGCCTTCGCTGCAGCGTTCGCGGGTGAAGCCTGAGCAGGCCTGCCGCGTGCGCCCGCGTGACGCTCGTGGAGCCCATCGCGCCGGACAGCATCATGCGAACCCTGGGGGCGACCGTCTGGCTCGGAGACGTGAAGTGCGAATCCAGGTACTCCAGCGCCATGC
>CAZXXM010000343.1:2154-4053 GCA_964644715.1 uncultured Salinisphaerales bacterium | reverse complement strand
GAGTTTCCACGCCAGTGTCGGCGCGAGAATGATCTGGGACAGATCGAACCCGAGTTTTCCGCAGCCGCCGAAGAAATTGCCTGGACGGTCGCCGCACGCGGCTGGATTGCGGTTGCTGCCCGGGACGCCGGTATCGTCGTGGTACTCCGTGTTCAGACCGCCGTTGCCGTAGAGAGAGATGCCCCAGCTGAAGCGATCGTTCAGACGACGAGAGAAGCCCGCTTCGGGCAGGACGAACAGCGAGTTCTTGCTCGTCGTCGTGAAGTCGTAATCCGCATCCGCGGCTGCGGAACGCGAGATCCGCCGATACGGGTTGAACAGGATCACGTCCAGATCCAGTCGATCATTCGTCATCGACAGCTTGGCGGGGTTGCTGGCGCCCGCGAAGCCGTCGAAGCCGATCGCCGTCGCCGTGCCGGCCGACTGGCCCGCCAGCGGACCGTATCCCAGGATGAAATAGCCACCGCCTGCCTGCAGGGGGCGCGAGATCAACGCTGAGAGAAACAATGCTGCGACGACGAGGATGCGGCCAGGGAATCGTGCCTTGCTGCTCATGGCGGATGCGGAGAGGATGGACGAAGAGGGATGCCTCGGCGCATCGCGTTGCCCCGGGTGCGGCGCGGAATCTACGATCGACACGCACTGTTCGGAAGTACGTACATGAAAGTAAGTAGCAGCCCCAAACCTGTCGCGGCGGTCGCCTCTGCGTACCTCGCACGCAAGCAATCCCGGCCGGGAGTCGTGCTCTCGGCGCAACGCGGCCACGTGTTGTCGCAGGAATGCCCCTCGCAGGAAGTTCTCAAGCACGTCACCAGTCGTTGGGGCGTTCTCGTCCTCATCGTGCTGCAGGGCAGAACCCATCGATTCAGCGAACTGCGCCGAGCCGTCGGCGGCGTGAGCGAGCGGATGCTGGCGCAGACCCTGCAGTGGCTGGAGGCCGACGGCCTGGTGCATCGCGTGGCCTTCGACGTCGTTCCGCCGCGCGTCGAATACAGCCTGACGGAGCTTGGAGCGGAGGCGGCGTCGAAGGTCCGCTCATTGGCGGATTGGATCGAAATCAATCTTCACCGGGTCCTGGCGAGCAGGCAGGACCGGAGCGGGAAGGAGACTCTTCCGGCGGCTGTCCCAGCCCAGCGGCAAATGCAAGCCGCTCGTCCCAAGAGCGGATCGGCACGCTAGGAAACGCGCACGGTTCGACGCCGACTCCCCTAGCGCCTCTTCGCGCGGCTTTTCTTTCAACCCTGGAAAAGCTCTTCGGCTCGTGAGCGCGTCGGATGCGCCTCAAAGGAGCGCGAACCTCGGCCTGCCGCGCGATCCCGCTTTTCTGCGCTTTCGACGAGCGTTTATTGCCGACGACTTCTGCGTGGCGGACAACCCGCGCACCACTTCCAGAAACGGTGCGAGCAACGTCGAAGAATCATCCGTGCGGTAGACCATGGTGAGATCCAGCTCCGCTCTGTCCGTCTTTCGGATGGGAGCGTAGTGAACGCCGGGCAGTCTCAGGTTGCAGGCGGAGTCGGTGGCGAGAGTGACGCCGAATCCGCTTGCAACCATCGATAGCGCCGTCATCAGGTCGTCGACCTCGTGGATGGTTCCAGGCTGGATTCCAAGCTGATGGAACAAGCGGAGCACATAGTCGACGAAGCTCGGTCTCGAGATGTGCGGATAAAGGATCAAGGTCTGATCCACGACATCTTTCAAGCCCAGCGTGGCTCGCGCCGCCAGCGGATGATGCGACGGGAGCGCGAAATGCAGGCGTTCCGTCAGGACGACTTCCTGTTGAAGGTCCGGCTCATCGGCGAACAGCCGATTGAATGCGACCGCGATGCGCCGATCCCTCAGCGCCCGGGTCTGGCTGTCGCGATCCAGGTTGTGCATCGCGATCTCGACGCGCGGGTG
>CAZXXM010000343.1:0-2054 GCA_964644715.1 uncultured Salinisphaerales bacterium | reverse complement strand
CCCGGGTCTGGCTGTCGCGATCCAGGTTGTGCATCGCGATCTCGACGCGCGGGTGGCGCGAACGAAATGCACGAATGATCTTCGGGATGATGTCGAACATCGCGGATCCGAAAACGCCGATGTCGATACGACCGATTTGTCCTTGTCCGGCCAAGAGAGCCCGTTCCGCAGCCTTCCCGTTGAGCGCCAGGATGTGCTTGGCATCTTCGTAGTAGCTCGCCCCTGCATCGGTCAGCTCGACGCCGCGCGCGTTGCGGACGAGCAGCGTGGTGCCCAAGGCTTCTTCGAGCTGCTGGATGTGACGGGTGAGCGGAGGCTGCGAGACGTGCATCTTCAGCGCAGCGCCGCGAAAGCTTTTCTGTTCGGCGACGGCTACGAAATCGCGCAGAAGACGCAACTCGATGGCGTTGATTCGCATCTCGGGATCAGCCTGGACGGACGCGCATAGCGGTGGCGATGCTACATCAGTATCGGATGGCCCGGATAAATAGTATTGGACGCTCCCTGGGTGCAGCAGCAGGATTCCGACCGAAGTCGATGCGGCGGACATCGGATCGCGGGAAGCCGGCAGCATCGTTTTTCCTCGGACGATTTCTGCCGTACGCGGCCGCTTCAATCAGATGAACGCGTATCGGTGCTTTTCGTCGCGACGTGGCGACGCCCCAAGACGATGCCGTTCCGGAGTGACGATGTTGGACACCCTGCGCTACTACCTGATCCCAGCGACGACGCTGTGCGGCGTGATCGGTTTCCTGATCGGCGGAAACGCGGTGTGGCTGGGACTGGCGACGTTTCCGGTCCTGCTGCTGTTCGACGTCGTGCTCCCACGCGACGAGGCGCGGCGGCACGGGGTCGTCCCGTTCCTGGCGGATCTCGCGCTGTACCTTCACGTGGGGCTCATCGTGATGCTCTACGCCGCGTTCGTCGCGTCCGTTCACCGCGGACTGAATTCGCTGACGGGTCCGGATTCCACCACGCAGATCATCGGCAGCCTGCTGTCGCTCGGCTGGCTCAGCGCCGTACCGAATCTGCCGGTGGCCCACGAGCTGATGCATCGGCGCCACTGGTTGCCGCGTCGCCTGGCGCAGATCGCAAGCACGTTCTACGCGGACCCGAATCGGGATGTCGGCCACGTGATGACGCATCACATCCATCTGGACACGGCTCGCGATTGCGACACGCCGTATCGCGGCGAAACCCTCTACAGCTTCGTCTTCCGGGCGACCTTCGGTTCGTACTCGGATGCCTGGAGCTGCGAAGCGAGGAATCTGCGCCGCAGCGGCAGCAGCGCGTGGAACTGGCGCAATCGCCTGTGGCAGCAGCTCGCCCTGCTGGCACTTCCGCCGGTCTTGTGTGCGCTCTACGCGGGGCCGGTGGCCGCTGCCGTCTGCATCGGCGCGATGCTCATGGGCAAGGCGCTGGTCGAGGGCTTCAATTATTTCCAGCACTACGGGCTGCTGCGTGTCGAAGGAGCCCCGGTCCAGTTGCATCACGCGTGGAATCATCTCGGGCCGATCGTCCGTCCACTCGGAGCGGAGATCACGAACCACATCCACCACCATCTGGACAGTTACCGCAGGTTCTACGAACTACCGCCGGAACCGCGCTCGCCGCAGATGCCCTCGCTGTTTCTGTGTTTCCTGCTGGGACTGGTGCCTCCGCTGTGGTTCGCCTGGGTTGCCAAACCGCGGTTGCGGGATTGGGACCGCCGGTTCGCAACGCCTGCGGAGCGTGTGCTCGCGATGAAAGCCAATGCGCGCGCCGGATGGCCGCTCTGGCTGGACGACGATGGCGGCGCTATCGCTGACCCGTCGTCGTCGCGCGCCTGACCCGCTGCGGAATCGCGCATGAATGATCTTCGTTCTATCGGGTCCGATCAGCTCGTCGTCGAGGCCGAAGGCGGTGTGCGTCTGGTGGATCGCCGCATTTTCACCTGCCCCAAGCTTTTCGAGCAGGAGTTCACTCACATCTGGGAAAAGGTGTGGGTCTACCTGGCGCATGAAAGCCAACTCGCCAAGCCACGCGACTATCTGACCGGCTGGATCGGACGCGTC
>CAZXXM010000342.1:0-4057 GCA_964644715.1 uncultured Salinisphaerales bacterium | reverse complement strand
CTGCAGCACGCGCGTGGAATCCCCGCTGTCGGTCGCGCGCGGCGACACGCTGCAGCTGCAGTTCAAGCTGGGCGAGTTCGACCTGTCCTGCTCGGCCACCGTTCGCCACATCCAGCGGCTGGCCGGCGCCGCCCGCATCGGCATGGAATTCGAGCTCGCCGAGAAGTCCGATGCCCCGTCGCTGGACCAGGCCGTCGCCCGCCTGCAGCGGGAGATCCTCCGACGGCGGCTGTCGTAGTCCCCGTAGCCCGGATGCAGTCCGGCGTTGCGCTCGATTTGCAGGAGACCCCGGACTTCGTCCGGGCTACGGGGGCTACGCCAGCTCGTCCTGCATCCGGCGGAACATCTGGCGCCACACCTCGGCCATGACCTCTTTCTTCGCGCCGGTCTGCGCGAAGCTCATCCAGCTGCCTTCGCCGCCCGCCGTGATGTCGATGCTCACGACGCTGGAGCCTGGGAAATGGCGGGGCGATTCGAGCGAGAACATCAGGCGCCGCGGCCGGTCGAACGCGAGGTATTCGCCGGTGTGCTCGATCTCTTCGCCATCGGCGGCCGCCTCCCGGATCAGGAATTTCCCCCCCACGCGCGGCTCGACCTCGATCCCGCGGATCTCGTTGGCGGCGGTCTTGAAGAACCAGGTCTTCATCATTCCGGGATCGATCCAGGCCGCGAACAGGCGCTCGGGCGGCAGCAGGATCTTCTGAAAACTCTGAACGGTATGGGCCTTGTCGCTGACGATGGACATGAGACGAAACTCCGGGCGCAATCGAAGCCAATTCTTCACCGCCATGGCCTCATGCGCACCCCGATGTGTCAACACCCTGGAGGGGAGTCCGACCTGAAGGCGCGCGGTCCCGGCGTCATCGAACTCTCCCCCCTCCGCCGCTGTCCTGACATCGTCCGCGCATAATCCTTCGATCGATTGGCGCCCGCCGCCATCCTGTCCGTGGAAATAGGTCCGTGGAAATAGAAGGAGCCCCGCCGCGTGTGGTTGTCTGATCTTTCGGTGAAACGGCCGGTGCTCGCCACCGTGCTCAATCTTCTGCTGGTGGTCTTCGGCATCGCCGCGCTGCTGGGCATCTCGGTGCGCGAATACCCGGACATCGATCCGCCGATCGTGTCGGTCAGTACCAGCTACGCCGGCGCCTCGGCAGCGGTCATCGAAACGCAGATCACGCAGATCATCGAGGACCAGATCGCCGGCATCGAAGGCATCAAGCGGCTGACCTCGTCTTCGCGCGACGCGCGCTCGAACATCTCGGTCGAATTCCAGCTGTCGCGCAACATCGACGACGCCGCCAACGACGTGCGCGACCGCGTGTCGCGCGTGCTCGGCGACCTGCCCGACCAGGCCGATCCGCCGGAAGTCACCAAGGCCGACGCCGACGCCTCGGCGATCATGTTCTTCGTGCTGTCGTCGCCCCATCTCAACCGGCTTCAGCTCACCGACTATGCGGAGCGCTACCTGGTCGACCGCTTCGCGGTGCTGGACGGCGTCTCTCGCGTGTCGCTGGGCGGCGATCAGCGCTACGCGATGCGCATCTGGCTGGACCGCGCCAGGCTGGCCGCGCGCAGCCTGACGGCGGCCGACGTCGAAAGCGCGATCTCCGAACAGAACGTCGAACGCCCGGCCGGCCTGATCGAATCCAGCGAACGCGAGTACACGCTGCGCACCGAGCGCCAGTACACGACGCCGGAGGCCTTCGGCGCGATGGTGGTCGCCACCGGCGCCGACGGCTTCCCGGTGCGGGTGCGCGACGTGGCCCGCGTGGAACTGGGCGCCGAGAATCCGCGCACGGCGTTCCGCGCCAACGGCGTCGAGACCCTGGGCATCGGCATCATCAAGACCTCCAGTGCCAATACGCTGGAAGTCGCGCGCGGTGCGCGGGCGATGGCCGATCAGATCCGTGCGGACCTGCCCGAGGGCATGACCCTGGATCTGAATTTCGACACCTCGGAATTCATCGAGGCGGCACTGCACGAGGTGGAAGTGACGCTGGGGTATGCCGCGCTGTTCGTCATCGCCGTGATCTACCTGTTCCTCGGCAGCGCACGCGCCACCCTGATCCCGGCGGTGACCGTTCCGATCTCGCTGGTGGCGTCGTTCATCTTCCTGTCGGCCTTCGGCTTCTCGATCAACATCCTGACCTTGCTGGCGCTGGTGCTGGCGATCGGCCTGGTCGTGGACGACGCCATCGTGATGGTCGAGAACATCCATCGGCGTCTCGAACTCGGCGAGCCGCCGCTGCTGGCCGCGTATCGCGGCGCGCGCGAAGTCGGCATGGCGATCATCGCGACGACGGCAGTGCTGATGGCGGTGTTCACGCCGTTGGCGCTGCTCGAAGGCAACATCGGGCGCCTGTTCAGCGAATTCGCGCTCGCGCTGGCGGCCTCGGTGGGTTGCTCGGGCGTGATCGCACTGACCTTGTCGCCGGTGCTGTCGGTCTGGCTGCTGCGGGCGCACGAGGACCGCGGCGCCTTCTTCACGCGCTTCGATGCGATGTTCGATCGCTTCTCGGAGGCCTACTTGCGGGTGCTGCGCCCCTTCGTCGCGCGACCGATGCTGTCGGCCGTCGCGCTCGCCGGACTGCTGGGGGCGATCGTGGCGCTGTTCCTGCTGATCCCCAAGGAATACGCGCCGCAGGAAGACCGCGGCATGCTGACCGTGAACGTCACCGGCCCCGAGGGCGCGAGCTTCACGTACACGGCGGGTGTCATGGAGCAGGTCGAAAAGCCGCTGCTCGAAAAGCTCGATCACGGCGAGATCTCGCGCGTGCTGTTCCGTCTGCCCGGATTCGGCGGCGCCACGCAGGTGAATACCGGCTCGGTCGGCGTCACCCTGGCGCCGTGGAAGGAGCGCGAGCGCAATTCCACCGAGATCGCGGAAGAGGTCACGCGCTCGCTGTCGGGTGTCACCGGCGCGCGCGTCGTCGTCACGCAGCGCGGCGCCTTCGGCAGCCGCGGCGGGCAGCCGGTGCAGATCGTCATGGGCGGGCCCAGCTACGAGGAGCTCGCCACCTGGCGCGACCGCGTACTCGCGCGCGTCGAGAAGGAGCTGCCCAAGCTGGTCAAGATCGACACCGACTACAAGGAGACCAAGCCGCAGTTCCAGCTCGACATCGACGTGGGCCGCGCCGGCGATCTCGGCGTGCGGGTCGGCGACATCGCGCAGGCCATCGAGTCGATGTTCGGCGAGCGGCGCGTCACCCGCTACCAGGACCGCGGCGAGGAATACGAGGTCATGCTGCAGGCCCCGGCGGAGGACCGGACCGATCCGTCCGCGCTCGGCCAGGTCTACGTTCGCGCGCAGTCCGGCTCGCTGGTGCCGCTGTCGAACCTGGTGCGGCTGCGCGACGACGCCGCGGCCGCCACCTACAACCGCGTCGATCGCCTGCGCTCGATCACGATCTCCGCGAATCTGGCGCCGGGCTACACCTTGGGCATCGCGCTGGCGGCGCTCGAACGGATCGTGCGCGAAGAGAGCGGCGGCCTGGCGCGCATCGCCTACGCCGGCGATTCGCGCGAGTTCAAGGAATCCAGCACCGCGCTGTACTTCACGTTCGCGATGGCGCTGGTGATCGTCTACCTGGTGCTCTGCGCGCAGTTCGAGAGCTTCATCCACCCGATCGTGATCCTGACGACGGTGCCGCTGGCGCTGTTCGGCGCGCTGATCGCACTGTGGCCGCTGGGCATGACGCTCAACGTGTATTCGCAGATCGGTATCGTGATGCTGGTCGGGCTGGCGGCGAAGAACGGCATCCTGATCGTCGAATTCGCCAACCAGCGGCGCGACCAGGGCTTGCCGTTCGACGAAGCGCTGGTCGATGCGGCGCGCATCCGCCTGCGGCCGATCCTGATGACGTCGATCGCCACGATCGCCGGCGCCATCCCGCTGATCATGACCAGCGGTGCCGGCTACGAGGCGCGCCGCATCCTGGGCGTGGTGATCGCGTTCGGCGTGGCGTTCTCGACGGTGTTCACCTTGTTCATGGTGCCGGCGTTCTACTCGGCGCTGTGCCGCAGGACCGGGTCGCCGGGGCGGCATGCCGCGAAGCTT
>CAZXXM010000341.1:2757-4072 GCA_964644715.1 uncultured Salinisphaerales bacterium | reverse complement strand
AGAGCTGGCCGGCATCGCCGGTGTCGTCCGCCAGCTTCCAGGTGTCCGGGTCGGAGTTCGACACGAACACCAGCTTGTCGGCGCCCAGCGCCACAGCCATCGCGGTCGCGACGTCGGCCGAACGCAGATTGAAGATCTCGCCGGTCGGCGAGTACCCCACCGGGGACACTAGCGCGATGCGACCCTGGTCAAGAACGGCACGAATCGTTTCGGTATCGATCCGCCGAACTTCACCGGTGTGCTGGAAATCGACGCCGTTGCGGATACCCACGGGCCTGGCCGTCACCCAGTTGCCACTGGCCACGCGGATGCGCGCGCCGCCCATCGGCGTGCTGACGAGTGACGTCGAGAGCTTGGCTTCCAGGTCCATCCGCAGGCTGCCAACGGCCGCCTTGACGCATTCCAGCGCGGCCATGTCGGTGACGCGGAATTCACCCGAGTAGCGCGGAGACAGGCTGCGATCGGCCAGCGCACGGTCGATCTGCGGCCGCGCGCCGTGGACCAGCACCAGCTTGACCCCGAGGCTGTGCAGCAGCGCGAGGTCGTAGACGAAGGTCTCGAAATCGGCCCGGTCGGCCACCTCGCCGCCGAACGCGACGACGAACACGCGGCCGTTGTGGGCGTGGACATAGGGCGCGGAGGCGCGCAGGGCGGCGACGAAATCGGCAGGGAGCATGCGCGATTATACGGATCGACCTGCGGCCCGCAGCGCGGACACAGTCCGGAGTTCCCTCGATTTGCGAGCAACGCCTCGGGCTTCGTCCAAGCTACGGGAGATGGTGGGGGACCGGCCTATACTTCCCCGCATGACCGATCTCTCCCACGAACCGGCGCCCGAAGCGCCGGATCACGACGAACTCGCGGCCCTGCTGTCGCGCCTGGGCTACACCGAATCCGCCGCCCACTTCCACGGCGCTTTGTGCGGGGCGCTATGCGTCGTCGATGCCGAAAAGCTGGACGTCGCCGAACTGCTCGAGGAAGGCGCAGCCGAGCCCGACGTCGCGGACGCCCGTGCGCTGGTCCGGCTGCGCGACGTCAGCTGCGCCGACCTGCTGTCGACCGAAATGGGCTTCGAGCCGCTGCTGCCAGGCGATGCCGTTCCGCTCGGCACCCGCGTGGACGCGCTGGCCGACTGGTGCGGAGGCTTTCTGTTCGGCTTGTCGAGCCGCCGAACGCTGGACATTCGCGGCATGTCCGAAGAAGCGCGCGAGACGCTGAAGGACCTCACGCAATTCACGCAGGCCGGCTTCGATCCCGAAGGCGATCCCGAGGCCGAGGAGAACGCCTACGCCGAGGTCGTCGAGTACGTACGCGT
>CAZXXM010000341.1:0-2657 GCA_964644715.1 uncultured Salinisphaerales bacterium | reverse complement strand
CCCGAATCGATCGCGGTGCTGATCCCCGGTCGCGGCGACGGCGAGTTCGTGCTGTTCGTGCGCCCCAAGGACAAGGTGCGCGAAATCTGGGACGGCCGCCGCGCCGGACCGGAGGGCGCGCGCCGCAGCTTCGGCGCCGACCAGGCGTTCAACCTCGACGAGTTCGACGAACGCCTGCCCGGCCTGCTCGCCGGCCGTGAGGTGCTGCACTACACGCTCGGCGAATTTCCCGACATGGACGCCCGTGTCTCGCGGCTCGTGCGCCATCTGCGCGAGGTCTCGCGCCGCGGCGGCGCGGCGCCGACCACGGTCGTCGCGCTGGAGACCACGCTGCACGAGATGCGCCTGTTCAAGCGTCCGGCGGAAATCGAGCTGATGCGCAAGGCGGGCAAGATCTCGGCCGCGGCGCACGTGCGTGCGATGCGAGCGACCCGGCCTGGCCGCTACGAATGGCAGATCGCCTCGGAAATCCATTCCGAGTTCGACGCCAACGACATGCAGCCGGGCTACAACTCCATCGTCGGCGGCGGCGAGAACGCCTGCATTCTTCATTACGTGGAGAACGATGCACGCCTGCGCGACGGCGATCTGTTGCTGATCGATGCCGGCGGCGAACTGTCCGGCTACACCGCCGACATCACGCGCACGTTCCCGGTGAACGGCAAGTTCACGCCGGAGCAGAAAGCGGTCTACGAGGTCGTGCTGGAAGCGCAGAAGGCTGCATTGCGGCAGATGCGCCCCGGCGTGTCGTCCGGCAAGCCGCACGAGGCGGCGACGCGCACGCTGACCGAGGGCATGGTCGAACTCGGCCTGCTGAAAGGCCGTCCCGAGGCGCTGATCAAGGCCGAGAAGCACCGGGCGTTCTACATGCACGGCACCGGCCACTGGCTGGGCATGGACGTGCACGACGTCGGGCGCTACCGCATCGACGGACGCTACCGCCCGTTCGAGCCCGGCATGGTGATGACGGTGGAACCCGGGCTCTACATCGCGCCGGGCACCAAGGGCGTGAACCGCAAGTTCTGGGGGATCGGCGTGCGCATCGAGGACGACGTGCTGATCACGCAGAACGGCCACGAGATCCTGACCGGCGACGTGCCCAAATCGGTCCGCGACATCGAGCGATTGATGGCGGCGGCGTGACGTCGACCGCCGCACCATGAGCACGCAGGCCGAACCCTTCGACGTCGCCATCGTCGGCGGCGGGCTGGTCGGCTGCAGCCTCGCCGTCGCGCTGTCGCGCCAGCAGCGGCGCATCGCGCTGATCGAAGCCCTGCCTGCACGCGCCGCGCCGGCGGCCTGGGACGAACGCTGCATCGCGCTGAACGCTGCTTCGCGCCGCATCCTCGAGGCCATCGGCGTGTGGGACGCGCTCGAAGACGGCGCCGAACCCATCCTGTCGACGCACATTTCCGAACGCGGCCGCTTCGGCGCGGCACGCTTCACGGCCGAGCAGGCCGGCCTGCCGGCGCTCGGCTACAACACGCCGCTGCGTGCGATCAACGACGGTCTGTGGCAGCGCGCGCGCGTGGCGGGCGTCGACGTGCGCTGCCCGTCGCGCCTGGCGAGCATGGACACGCTGTCGGATCGCGTCGTGCTGCATCTGCAGGCAGCGCCCGGCGAACCGCAGACTTCGCTGTCGGCGCGCCTGGTTGTCGCGGCAGACGGCGCGCGGTCGGCCGTGCGCGAAGCGCTGGGCCTGTCGGCCGAGACGCGCGATTACGCGCAATCCGCGATCGTCACGGCCGTGCGCCCGAAGCACGCGCACGCAGGCGTGGCCTACGAGCGCTTCCTGCCCACCGGGCCGCTGGCCGTACTGCCGAAGCCGCGCGACGGCGACGGTCACGCGTGCTCGCTGGTCTGGACCGTACCGACCGCGCAGCTCGCCGGGTTCGAACAGCTCGACGACGACGCCTTCCTCGCCCTCGCGATGGATCGGTTCGGCGAGCGTCTCGGCCGCTTCACGGCGCTGGGGCAGAGGCAAAGCTACCCCTTGTCGCGCGTCATGAACGAGCGGCTCGACGCCCCGCGAACCCTGTTCGTCGGCAACGCCGCGCAGAACCTGCACCCGGTTGCGGCTCAGGGCTTCAACCTGGGACTGCGCGACGTCGCGACCCTGGCCGAACTGCTGGAGTCGCAGGCCGATCCCGGCACGCCGTCGCTGCTGGCCGAGTACGCGACACGGCGCGAACGCGATCGTGCGCGCGTGGCCGAATTCACCGACCGGCTCGTGCGCCTGTTCTCCAACTCGGTGCCCGGCCTGCGCGGCCTGCGTCATCTCGGACTGCTGTTCCTCGAACTCGACACCCCGGCACGCGACGCGGTGCTGCGCCAGAACCTTGGATTCGGCGGGCCCGTCCCGGCGATGGCCAGAGGCTGAGCGTGGGCACTGCCGAAGCCTGCGAGATCGCGATCGTCGGTGGCGGCATCGTCGGCACGGCGGCCGCGTGCGCCTTGTCTCGCGCCGGGTTCGACGTGCGCCTGGTCGAGCGCGGCGCCCCGCCGTCCGCGATCGACGCCGTCGACTACGACGCTCGCGTCTACGCCATCTCCGCCGGCTCGAACGCCTTTCTCGAAGGCCTGGGGCTGTGGCACGAGATCGTCTCGACGCGCGCGGAATCGATCCAGCGCATGCAGGTCTGGGACCGCGATCCGTC
>CAZXXM010000340.1:0-4092 GCA_964644715.1 uncultured Salinisphaerales bacterium | reverse complement strand
GACCCTACCCATCCGGCCGTGTTGCCCGATTTATGAATCTGATTCAAAGTGCGCGCCCTCGTCATGGATTGCAAACGACTTCAGTGGGAACCCGCGAACGCCGCCAAAGAGAAGTCGCCGAGCGAGAGGACCTGTTCCTCGACGCTGCGTTGGAGCTGATCCGCCAGGACGGGCTGCTGAATCTGCAGATGTCGCGCATCGCCGAGAAGAGCGAGTACGCCGTCGGGACGCTGTACCTGCACTTCGCGTCCAAGGAAGACCTGCTGCTCGCTCTGGTCACTCGCTTTTTCCGTGAATACATCGAGTTGGTGAAGCTGGCCCAGGCCTGGAAGGCACCATCGCGGGACCGCATGTTCGCGGTGGGTGTCGCCGACATGATGTTCGCGCACCGTTACCCGGACTACTCCCGCATCGCGCAGTACTCGGTCTGCGAGGTGGCATGGCAGGCCGCGTCGGCCGAGCGCCGCCAAGCCTTCCTGGAAGCGAACGACCCGCTGGCGGAAATCGTGGCCGGCATCGTCGAGGATGCACGCCGCATCGGCGACCTCGAGGCTACCGGCCAGACCGCGCAGGAGATGGCGATCGGCGTCTGGGCGCTGTGCAACGGCTACCACAACTTTTCGCATGCCGAGGGCATCCTGGCGGATTTCTCGGTGCACGACCCCTACCTGCTGATGTGCAGGCATCTGCAGGGCCTGCTCGACGGCTTCCGCTGGAAGCCGATCTCGGACGTCACCGATGACGCCGCGCTCGACGCGCTCATCGATCGCGTCTGCCGCGAAGTCTTCAATGAGGAGTGCGATGAACATAAAGGCTCATAACCCTGCCCTTCTCGCGCTGATGCTGGGCCTGTGCACCGGCCAGGCGGCGGCGATCACGCCGGGCGAGGCCCTGCTGATGGCCTCCGAGCGCGATCCGGCGTTGGCGGCCGCCCGCGCCGCCTATCAGGCCGAGGCCGAAGCGGGCGAGCAGGAGCGTTCGCAGCTGCGTCCGACCTTGGGCCTGAAGGGCGACGGCTACTACAACAGCTCCGACTCCCAGTTCGCATTCGGTTCGGCGAAGGATCAGTACCGTTCCTGGTCGGCCTACCTGCAGGCACGCCAGCCGCTGCTGCGCATGGACTGGTCGGCCCGCGGCGAGCGAGCGGACACCCAAGACGCCCTGGCCCGCGAGGGCCTTGCCGACCGCGAGCGCACGTTCGTGTCTCGCGTCAGCCAGCGCTACATCGATACGTTGCTGGCCGAGGACGAGATCGACCAGGCCGAGAGCGAGGCCAGCGCCGTGCGCGAGTCGCTCAACGACACCCGCAAGCGCTACGACGTGGAACTGGTTCCCGGCACCGACCTGAAGGAAGCACAGGCCCGGGACGATCTCGCGCAGGCGGAGCTGGTTTCGGCGCGTGCCTCGGTCGAAGAAGCCCGCGACGCGCTTCAGGAGGTCACCGGCTACGACCGCACGCGTCTGCCGCGCCTGCGCGAAGCCCTGGAGTTCCCGGCGCTCGACCCGGTCGACATCGACGGCTGGCTGCGCATTGCCGCCGAGAACAGCACGGCGACGCGCGACGCGAAGCTGCGCCTGCAGCTGGCCACCACCGAACTCGAAAGCCGCAAGGCCGACGCCTGGCCGACGGTCGACGTCGTGGCGCAGGCCGGGCGGATGGACTCGCTCGACTACTCGCTCGGGCAGCGCCAGGACGACGCCAAGATCGGCGTCGAATTGAACCTTCCGATCTACGCGGGCGGCTACAACCGCAGTCGCGTGCGCGAGGCCGAAAGCCGCGTCAAGGAAGCGGAGTCCGAACTCCAGCGCGCTTCGCTGGAAACCGAACGGCAGGTCCGCTCGCTGTTCCGGGCCGTCGAAACCGCTCGCGCGCGCGCAAGCGCCTACAGCCGCGCGCTGGATTCGGCCGTGCTGGCCGAGGCCGCCGCCCGCGCCGGCTACGACGCCGGTACGCGCACGATCACCGACGTGCTCGATGCGAAGTCCCGCGTGGTGCAGGCTCGCCGCACCCGCAACGCCTCGCGCTACGACCTGCTGACGCAGTCCCTGTTGCTTTACGCGGCCTCCGGGACGCTGAGCATCGCGGCGGTCGCCAAGACCGATGCGCTGTTCGAGCCCCGTTGATCGCACCCGCCACACCGACATCCGCCTCGCCGGCGAGAACAAGAAATAAAGAGTGAATCCATGACGAAGCGAATGATCATCATGCTGGTGCTGGTTACCGTCGTGTTCGGCGGCATCTTCGGCATGCAGTACATGGGCAAGCAGGGCATGAACGCCTACTTCGACAACATGCCCGTGCCGCCGGCAGCGATCACGACCGCCCTGACGCAGCAGCAAAGCTGGCAGACGCAGATCGAAGCGCCCGGCTCGGTCATCGCGGTCAATGGCACCACGCTCACCAGCGAAGCCGGCGGGCTGGTCACGGCGATCCTGTTCGAATCGGGCAAGCAGGTGAAGAAGGGCGACCTGCTGGTGAAGCTCGACTCGGACGACGCGCGCGCGGAGCTGGCGAGGCTGCAGGCACAGGCGGAGCTGTCGGACCTCAACCGCAAGCGCCGCGAGAAACTGTATGGGCTCGAAGCGATCTCCAAGTCCGACCTCGACGCCTCGCGCAGCGAGCACACCGCCGCCAAGGCCGCGGTGGATTCGCAGCGCGCCAGGCTCGCCCAGAAGGACATTCGTGCGCCGTTTGACGGCACGATCGGCATCCGGCAGATCAACCTGGGGGAATACCTGCCGCCGGGCGGACCGATTGCGACCTTGCAGTCGCTCGATCCGGTCGACATCGACTTCGATTTGCCCGAGCAGCGCCTGGGCCAGGTGCAGACCGGCTTTCCGGTCAGCGTGGTCACGGAAGCCTTCGCGGATCGCAGCTTCAAGGGCGAAGTGCTGGCCATCGAGCCGCGCGTCGATCCCGCGACGCGCAACTTCAAGGTGCGGGCACGCGTGCCCAATCCCGATCAGATGCTACGCCCCGGCCAGTTCGGCAAGGTCCGCCTCGACCTGCCCGTCTCCCAGGACGTGATCGTCGTGCCGCGCACCGCAATCGATTACAGCGCCTACGGCAACGCCGTATATGTCGTGCAGAAGAAGAAGCAGGACCCGAACGCCAAGCCGGCCGAGCCGGCACCGGGCTCGCCTCCGCCGACGGACCTCGAGGTCACGCAGCGCTTCGTCAAGACCGGCGCGGTACGCGGTGATTTCGTGGCCATCCTCGAGGGTCTGAAGGCCGGCGAAACGATCGCCACCTCGGGGCTGCTCAAGCTGCGCAACGGCCAGCCCGTGATCGTCAACAACGACGTCCAGTCCAAGCCGGTCCCCGAACCCAAACCGCAGCAGGGCTGACGCGCCGCGCGCGCGAGGATCCGACATGCATTTCACCGACATCTTCATCAAGCGACCGGTACTGGCCACGGTGGTCAGCCTGGTCATCCTGCTGCTCGGAATCCGCGCTGCGTTCGAGCTCGCCGTGCGCGAGTACCCGACGATCCAGAACGCGCAGGTCAACGTGCAGGTGGTCTACCCCGGCGCGGATCCCGAGCTGGTGGAAGGCTTCATCACCACACCGCTGGAACGCGAGATCGCCACGGCCGACGGTATCGACTTCCTGTATTCGACGACCACCAAGGGCGCGTCGGTGATCTCGGCCTTCCTGCGGCCCGATCGCAGCCCCGACGCCGCGCTCACGGAGATCGCGTCGAAGGTCAACAAGCTGCGCAACCAGCTGCCCGAGGGCGCCGAGGACCCGATCATCGAAGTGCAGGACGCCGAGCAGACGCGTCCGATGTACATCTCGTTCTGGTCCGACACGCTCAGCCAGGCGCAGCTGACCGACTACCTGGTGCGCAACGTCGAACCGGAACTGGCCACGCTCGACGGCGTGCAGCGCGCCGAGTTCTACGGGCAGCAGGTCTTCGCGATCCGCGTCTGGCTCAAGTCCGATCGCCTTTCGGCGCACCGCATCACCGCCGCCGAGGTGCAGGAAGCGCTGCGCCAGCAGAACTTCCTGTCGGCGCTGGGCGAGACGATGGGCACCGACGTGAAGATGTCGCTGAGCGCGCGCACCGAGCTGCGTACGCCCGAGGAGTT
>CAZXXM010000339.1:0-4098 GCA_964644715.1 uncultured Salinisphaerales bacterium | reverse complement strand
TGAACAGCGTGGACTTGCCGGCGTTCGTGTAGCCGACGATCGACACCGCCGGCACCTCGTTGCGCTTGCGCGACGCGCGGCTCTGGGCACGGCGGCGGCGGACATCGTCGAGATGCCGTTTGAGCGTCGTGATGCGGTCGCGGATCAGGCGGCGGTCCGTTTCGAGCTGGGATTCGCCCGGACCGCGCAGGCCGATGCCGCCCTTCTGCCGTTCGAGGTGCGTCCAGCCGCGCACCAGGCGCGTCGCAAGGTGCTGAAGCTGCGCCAGCTCGACCTGCAACTTGCCCTCGTGGGAGCGTGCTCGCTTGGCGAAGATGTCGAGGATCAGTCCGGCGCGATCGAGCACGCGGCACTTGAGGATCTTCTCGAGATTGCGTTCCTGGCTGGGCGACAGGTCGTGATTGAAGATCGCGAGCTCTACCTCGGCGGCTGCCACGAGGCCGGCGATCTCCTCGGCCTTGCCGCTGCCGATGAACAGGCCGGCGTCAGGCTTGACGCGCGACCCGCCGACGACGACGTGGATCTCCGCGCCGGCCGACCGCGCGAGTTCCTCGAACTCGCGACGATCGGACTCGAAATCCGTGCGCGGAAATTCGAGGTGAACGAGAACCGCGCGCTGGCCGCTGGGCGGACGTTCGAAAAGAGCTTGAACGGACAATCGATCAGATGCCTGCGGCGCTCGACGATCAGGCCGCCGGGCCTTCTTCGCCGGGTTCCGCGTCCGGGTCGTGCAGACGCACGGCGCGGGCGGGAACGATGGTGGAAATCGCGTGCTTGTAGACCATCTGGCTCACGCTGTTCTTGAGCAGGACGACGAACGAGTCGAACGATTCGATCTGCCCCTGCAGCTTGATGCCGTTCACCAGGTAGATGGAAACCGGAATGCGTTCCTTGCGAAGCGCATTGAGGAAGGGTTCCTGGAGTGTGTGTCCCTTAGACATGTTTGTATCCCCTGGGTGATTCGTTATTGGCCGCGCTGCAGGTACGCCGCCCGCACGGGCTTTGGAGTCTAGCACGGTGATTTTGGCGTCCATTCGTCGATTTGCCTGAGCGCCACATCGACCGCATCCGGCGCTTCGGAGTTCAACCAGCAAAGATCATGCTCAGACCGGAGCCAGGTGATCTGCCGCTTCGCGAACTGCCTCGTCGCCTCGAGTGCCTTCTGCGTGGCGCCTGCGAGGTCGCCCTCGCCTTCGAGCCAGGCCCAGAGTTGGCGGTAGCCGACCGCGCGGATGGACGGCAGCGCCACGTGCAGGTCGCCACGCGCGTGCAGCCGCTTCACTTCCTCGGCAAAACCATGCGCCATCATCTGTTGCAGCCGTGAGGCAATGCGCGAATGCAGCTCCGCGCGCTCCGGCGGCATCAGCGCCAGCTTCACGCCTTCGAAGGCCACGCTGCGGGGCCCGGCATCGCCACGCAACTCGCTGAGGGGCCGGCCGGTCGTCATCACGACTTCGAGCGCACGCTGGATGCGGTGCCCGTCGTTCGGATGCAGACGCGCGGCGGACCGGGCGTCCAGGGCCGCCAGCTCGGCGTGCAGAGCGGCCCATCCCTCGCGCTCGGCGCGCTGGCCGATGCGGGCACGCAGCACCGGGTCGGCAGAAGGCAGATCGCTCAAGCCCGCGGTCAACGCTCGGAAGTACAACATGCTGCCGCCGACGAGCAGCGGCAATCGCTCGCGCGAACGGATCTCGGCCACCAGTCGCAACGCGTCGATGCGGAATCGCGCGGCCGAATACGCTTCGGCCGGATCGCAGACATCGAGCAGGTGATGTGGAACCTGCGCGCGGGCCTGCGCATCCGGCTTGGCGGTCCCGATATCCATCTCGCGGTACACCTGCGCGGAATCGACGCTGATGATTTCGACACCGCGCCCCTGCTTCGCGAGCCGATCCGCCACGCGCAAGGACAAGTCGGTCTTGCCGGACGCGGTCGGCCCCATCAGCAACACCACAGGAAGTCCGCGCATCGCTCAGCGGCCGCGCAGGAACAGGCGATCGAGCTCCGACATCTCGAGTTGAACCCAGGTCGGCCGACCGTGATTGCACTGATCGGCCAGTTCCGTGCGTTCCATGTCGCGCAGCAAGGCATCCATCTCCGGCAGGCTCAGGCGCCGGTTGGCCTTGATCGCCGCACGGCAGGCGACGTCGGCGAGCACGCGGCTCTGTGCGTCGAGCACCTCGCCCAGATGAGCATGCGGCGCCGGCCGTCCCTCGTCGCGGACCAGGCCCGCGATCAGCGCGGAGACGTCTTCGCGACCGAGCAGCGGCGGCGCGGCACGCACGACCACGGTGGCGGGGCCGACACGATCGAGCGAGATGCCGAGACCGGAGAGTTCGTCGCGACGCGACTCGAGCACGTCGGCCTCGTCCTCGGCGACATGGATCGGCTCGGGGACGAGCAGCGCCTGCGAGGGGACCGGCCCGTCCGCCAGCTCCCGCTTCATGCGTTCGTACAGCACGCGCTCGTGCGCCGCGTGCGCATCCACCAGCACCAGTCCCCGCGCGTTCTCCGCCAGGATGAAGACATCGTGGAGCTGGGCGAGCGCGCGACCCAAGGCGTACTCCTGCGACGGTTCCGGCTCGACGACCGGCGCACCGGCCTGCGTCCGCGCCGAGTCCCTCATCAGGCCCCAGGCGGTCTGCGCGAACGTCGGTTCGCGCACCGACAGCGGCAGGCTCGGCGTGCTCGCCGCCCAAGGCCGCGTAGCTGCCGGCGCGGTGGTGTTCGCAACCGGGGCTTCGCTCGAAGCCGAGGGACCGAAGTGCACGCGATGCTGGTCCGCCTGCGGGCGCAGATCCCGCAGGCGCTGCTGGATCGCGCCGAACAGGAAATCGTGCACGCGCGCCGAATCACGGAAGCGCACCTCCGTTTTCTGCGGATGCACGTTCACATCCACCGCTCGCGGATCGAGTTCGAGGTAGAGCACGAAAGCGGGATGCCGCGTCGAGTGCATCGCGTCCGCGAGCGCGCGACGCAGCGCGAAGGCGACCAGGCGATCGCGCACGCAGCGTCCGTTGACGTAGAAATACTGCAGATCCGCCGAGGCCCGCGAAAAACTCGGACGCGCGAACCAGCCGGTCAGGCGCAGGTCGTGCCGCGACTCGTCGACCAGCACCCGATGCTCGAGAAACTCGTCGCCGCACACTGCCTTCAACCGCGCATCGCGCGTCGCATCGTCGATAACCGGGGCCAGATCCATCAGGCGACGCCGTTCGTGTCGCAGCACCAGCCCGACGTCCGTGCGCCCGAGCGCCAGGCGTCGCAGCCACTGCTCGACGTGGCGCAGTTCGGTCGACGGGCTCTTCAGGAATTTACGTCGCGCCGGCGTGTTGAAGAACAGGTCGCAGACCTCGACCGAGGTCCCGGGTGGATGCGCCAGCGCTTGGGGCACCACCTGCGCGTCGAGGGCGCCGGACCCACCGATGCTCCAGCCATGTTCGGAGGCCGCCGTACGCGAACCCAGCGTCAGTCGCGATACGGACAGGATGCTGGGAAGCGCCTCGCCCCGGAATCCGAGACTATCGACGCTCTCGAGATCGGCGAGCGAGGCGATCTTGCTGGTCGCGTGCCGCGCCAGCGCCAGCGGCAGTTCGTCGAGCGCGATGCCGCGCCCATCGTCGCGCACGCGGATCAGTGCAAGCCCGCCTTGTTCGAGGTCGACCTCGACCCGGCGCGCGCCGGCGTCGAGACTGTTTTCGACCAGTTCCTTGACCACCGCGGCCGGGCGCTCGACGACTTCGCCGGCGGCGATCTGGTTGATCAGGACATCGGGAAGCAGGCGGATCGGCATATCGCGGGATTATCGGCTTTCACGGCCGCCAAAAAACCTGGGGCCGCGCCTCACGACGCGGCCCCAGGCCCCCACAGCCTCCCTGACACGCTCAGTCCGCGCTGGCGCGCACTCCTTCGCCGGACCCGGTCCGCACTTTCTGCAGACGCGGCGAAGGCGCGTCGGCCGGGCGCTGCTCGCGGGGCCGGTAGCTCTCGAAATAACCCTTGATGCCTTCGAACAGCGAGCGCGCGATGCGATCCTGCCCCTTGGGATCGCGCAGCAGGCGCTCTTCTTCGGCATTAGTGATGAACGCGGTCTCGACC
>CAZXXM010000338.1:0-4151 GCA_964644715.1 uncultured Salinisphaerales bacterium | reverse complement strand
CTCGTTACTATATGACTGGATGCAATGAACAAACCCGAAGCGGCCGCCCTGCGGCTTCCGGACCTGGCCCAGCTCGACCCCGCGACGCGCGAGCGCATCGAGCAGGCGGTGCTCGACATCTTCAGCCAGCGTGAATTCCACCGCGTCGGCCTGATCGAGATCGCCCGCGGCGGCAACGTGTCGCTGCAGACGATCTACAAGTACTACGGCAGCAAGGAAGCACTGCTGTTCTCGACCCTCGATTCCGAACTGCAGCGGCTGGCGGCGCGGATGATCGATCACCTGCAGGGTATCGAGAACTACAAGGAGCGCCTGCGCAAGACGTTCTGGGTCTGTCTCGATTTCTTCGAGAAGAATCCGCGCGTCCTGCAGATCCTGATGAGCTCGGTCTACATCAACACCTGGCGGCGTTCGGGAGCCTACGAGCACCGGCCGCTGTTCAGCACGTTCATCAAGGTCCTCGCCGAGGGCCGTGCCAGCGGCGTGCTGACCAGCGAGGTCGACGAGAAGACGCTGCTCGATTTCATCTACGGCGTCATCCAGCGCACCGTGCAGGCCTGGGTCGTGCGCGGCATGAAGGATCCGCCGACGCGCCAGGCCAACGTGCTCTTCGAGATGCTGTGGCGAAGCATCGCGAAGCCCGAGTGACCCGCTCGTTAGCGGGACAGCCGTAATTCGTAGAGGTTCGCGCGCAGACTCGGATCGTCCGCATCGGTCACGATGGCCCACGCATTTTCCCGCGCGCTGCGGCCGAGGAACGCGAGGCCCTCGGCCTTCACGTCGGGGCGTAGGCGCACGGTCGGCAGCGCCGAACCCTTCGTGAGTCTTCCAATGACGCTGCCGCGGCAGGCGCCGTCGAGATAAGGATCGTTGGTGTCTTCGGCCGCGGCCAGGTAGTGCAGGGTTCCGTCCGCGTCCGTCGCCAGATCGGTGAACGCGAGTGCGACCCCATCGATGTCGCCGAGCGATACGGGGCGGATCTCGATCAGCGCCGCTGCGGGCCAGCTCGCCGGCCGATGGGCGAGCAGCTTCGCCGCATCGAGGCGAATCAGGCAGCTCGCATCGCCCTTGCCGACCCCGCGATGCGCGAGCACCAGCTCGAAACCCACCCGCGTCGCACCCTCGATGTTCAGGTCCGGAAGATCCTGGCGCAGCCGGGCGTACAACGGCGACAGATCGAGGGCCTGCACGCCGCCCGCCGCGATGCGGAATCCGCGTTCGCGGTTGGGCCGCGATCCCGAGCCCAGCGCGAGCAGGCTGCCGTCGCCGAGGTCCACCAGCGCTTCGAGATCCGGCTTGTCGGCCTTGGCCAGCACCGCCTCGGCGCCACCCGCCATCAACCCGATCGGAGGCAGCGGCGTGCCGTCGGAAAGCCGGAAGCGGTCGAGCGCGCCGCGATCGTCGCCGATCACGTGAACGATGCCGTCGCGCAGCACGATGCCGCTGGCCGCGCTGAGCGTCAGCGCGTAGCGCACCGCCAGCGGAGCGTCAGGAAGCGTCATCGTGTGGCGGCCGTGGATGTTTCGGCGCCGACGCCAGGGTGATCAGACGCGACACCACCAGCGCGATGTACATGACGCCCGTGAGTTCCTCGAGCATCACCAGCGCGCGCGCCATCGGCGTCAGCGGAATGATGTCCCCCAGGCCGACGCCGGAGAGCACCGTGAAGCTCAGGAACAGCAGTTCCATCCAGCTGCGTGCGGCGTCGGGGTCGACCATCGCGCCGAAGCTGCCGGGGGACAGGGCCTGGCAGACGTTGTAGAGGTGCGCATACGCCCAGGCGAGCAAGGTGAACGTCGCGCCGACGGCGAAGAACTCGTCGGCGCTCGCGGTCTGGTCCTGCAGCATGTAGGCGATCAGCGAACCCGCCGCGTAGAAATAAAAGACCGTGAGCACGAAGGCAGCGGCGATGTCCAGGTGCGAGCTCGGCCACAGCATGTTGATGCCGAGCAGCATGACGACGAGCAGGGCGAGCAGGCCGCCGAGCCAAGTCATGAACGGGCTGCTGCGTACGACTTGCAACGCCGCGCCGAGCACGATCAGGCCGAAGCCCGCGAGCACCGCGCGCCCACCCGGCACGTTCTCGACCAGCGCGTACAGCAGCACGCCGACGAGCTGTACCGCCAGCAGCACGGCCGAAGGGTGGTGCTTGACGAGCACGACGCGACGCAGAAACCAGATGCTGGCCAAGAGAGGTCGATCCTGCGAAGGCGAGAGCGTGGCGGAGCTTGCCACCGAAGCGTGCCGCCTAGAAGCCGAAGACGATCGCCAGGGCCAGCCCGATCAGGATCACGCCCATCGTGCGATCGAAGCGATGTGCATGCACGAGCAGCCGGCGGCGCACGGCCGGATGGCCGACCGTCCAGGCGACGAAGCTGAAGTAGGCAGCGGTGGCGCCCACCATCCACAGGCCGAGCGCCAGGCGCAGCGGTACCGGGGCGCCGGCCGTCACGACGCTCGAACACAGCGCGACGAAGAACAGGAAGGCCTTGGCGTTGAGCAGGTTGGTGGCCAGTCCCAGGCTCCAGGCACGCCACGCGGCCGGCACGGGCGCGAGGGTGGATGCAGGATCGCCCGTTGTCGTGGCCATCGGTTGCGCGCGCAGGGCCTGAACCCCAATCCACATCAGGACGGCGGCCCCGCCGTAACGCAGGGCGCCGAGCAGCGCCGGAAAGCGCTCGACGGCCCAGCCTAGGCCGAACATGCCCCAGGCGACGTGAAAGAGGATGCCGCTGCCGATGCCCAGCGCCGTCATCATCCCGGTGCGTCGACCGTGGGCCAGCGTCTGGCGGAGCGTCACCGCGAAGTCCGGTCCGGGGCTCGACACGCCGAGCGCGTGGGCCGCCGCGACCGCGCCGAAGATCGCCCAGGATTCGGTCACGACGTCGCGCGGCCGCGCCGCTCGCCGTCCGCGCGGAGCCGTTTTAGCGGGCGCCGGGCCAAGGGCCGTCCGGCACGCCAGGGTCGGATCGCTCGACGATCTCCTCGCGATACAGGCGCAGTCCCCGCGCCTGGTAGTTCGCCAGCGCGGCGGGCCCGTCCAGGGTGCAGGTATGCACCCAGACGCGGCGTGCATGCATCGCCCAGGCCTGCCGGATGCCGACGGTCAGCAGGTGCCCGCCCAGGCCGCGCCCGATGAATGCCGGGATCAGCCCGAAGTACGCGATCTCGACGTCGTCTCCGGGCTGCTTTTCCAGTTCGACGTAGCCGGCCGTCGTGCCGCGGTCGTACAACACCCAGGTCTGCACCTCGGGCCGGTCGAGCCAACGCAGCCAATCGGCGTACGACCAGCGCAGCCGGTCGCGCCAGAACCAGTCGCCGCCGACCGCGGTATAGAGGAAGCGGTTGAGTTCGGGCAGCGGCACCCGTGCCTGTTCGACGCGCGGCTCGGGCTGGGGCACGCGGGCCGGCACCAGCTGGTCCGGTGACGTCGTCTCCAGATAGCGCGTCGTCAGCGCGTAGCTCATCGGCGCCCGCTCGCGGCGCGCGCCGAGGCCGCGCGAGCGCGCTCACAGCGCGTAGGTCTGCTCCAGGTAGCGAACGATGTCGCCGGACTCGTACATCGAGGTGCCGGTGTTCGGATCGACCAGGTAAGGCACCTGGAAGCGCCCCGTGAGTTCCTGCATGCGAATGCGGTTGGGGCTGGTCAGCGGCGCGTCCTGGAAGAACGTGCGCCGCACCGCCGGAGGGCCCATCTCCTCCCAGCGAGATTTCGCGAAGCTGCGCAGCCGGTACGGCAGTTCGAGTTCGGTCATCCGCTCGCGCACCGGCCGCGAGTACGGGCTGGCTTCGAAACTGTACAACTCCAGCGGCTGCTCCGGCGCGCGCGAAGGACGCGCCCGCATGCCGCGGATTCGGCCGATCGCGCGCGACGCGGTCGCCGCGTACGAACCAGCGACGCCGAGCCGGCGCCCGATGCCACGTGATGCCGGTCGGCCGTTACCGTAGGTGAGGCGCAGGTGATCGACGATGTCGGCGGACTCGAACAGCCGGTCGCCGGTGTTGGGATCGACGAGGAAGGGAAACTGCTGCTTGCCGCCCAGTTCCTGCACGCGGGGGCGAAAGCGCGTTCCGTTCGCCGGGCAGGGGTAGATCATCGCGTCGATATCGAGTTCGCTCAGGACTTCGCGCACCAGACGGCAGTACGGGCT
>CAZXXM010000337.1:0-4152 GCA_964644715.1 uncultured Salinisphaerales bacterium | reverse complement strand
CAGACGACGCGCTGCTCGACGGCATCCTGGCTGCCTACCAGATGCACGCGCGCATCACCGACAACATGCGCTACTGCGGACGCTGGCGGGACTGGGATCCCCAGGCGCCCGCCGGCACCGCGTGGTTCCACCTGGTGGATCGCGGAACCTGCTGGCTGACCTTGGAGAATGCGGAGCCGGTGAAGCTGGAGCCCGGCGACCTCGTCGTGATGCCGCGGGGTACCGCGCACGTCCTGACGCCGGTCGAGGACGCGGATGGCAGCGTTCCGGCCGACCGCTTCACGACGATGCTCTGTGGCGAATTCCATTTCGAGTCGACCACCGGCAACCCGGTGATGGCGGGCCTGCCGGACCTGATGCACGTGCGCGGCAGCGAGACCGGGGGCGCCTATCGCAGTCTCGCCGGGCTGCTGGTGCAGGAAGCGGGCAACACGGGGTTCGGCACGCAGGCGGTCGTCGACAAGCTGGCCGATGCGCTGTTCGTGATGGCGCTGCGCCAGTACCTGGCCGGGACGTCGTCGCGGCGCGGGCTGTTCGCCGCGCTGGCAGACCCGCGTCTCAAGCGGGCGCTCGACGCGATCCATCGGCATCCGGGCAGGGACTGGACGGTGGCTTCCCTTGCGGACGAGGCCCTGCTGTCGCGCACGGCGTTCGCAGAGCGGTTTGCCGAGGTCCTGGAGGAAACCCCGTATCAGTACCTCACGCGCTGGCGCATGGCGCAGGCGCTCAAGCTGCTGCGCGATCCGCGGCTGTCGGTGGCTCACGTCGCCGAGCGGCTGGGTTACCAGACCGAGGCCGCGTTCCGGCGCGGGTTCAAGCGCGTGCACGGCTTCGGGCCCGGCAGCGTGCGACGCAAGGCGGGCTGAAACCTCGGCCGTGGCCCGGACGAAGTCCGGGGAGCGTCTCTCGCAATACGGAGCACAACCCCGGACTTAGTCCGGGCTACGGGTGCGATATCGCCTCGTCTGCGCCCGCCGTGAGGTCCTTGCCCGCGTGCTTGAGTTCTTCCTTCGAGAAGAAATAGGCCAGCGCTGGCAGCACCACGATCGCGCCGATCATGTTCGCGGTGAAGCCGAACACCAGCAGAATGCCCATGTCCTTCTGGAACTGCAGGTCCGAGAAGATCCACATCAGCACGCCCACGGCCATGCCGGCGCCGGTGAACAAGGTGGCCTTGCCGGTCGATCGCATTTTCTGGAAATAGGCTTCTTCGAGCGATAAGCCCTTGCGCAGGCCGGCCGCGACCACCGAATAGCTGTAGATGCCGTAGTCCACGCCGATGCCGCAGGCGAACGCAAGTACCGGCAGGGTCGCTACCTTCTGGCCGATGCCGAGCGCCACCATCACCGCGTAGCCGAGCAAGGTGACCGTGGCCAGCGGAATGCCGATGCACAGCACGCCGGACCAGGTGCGGAAGCTCAGCCACAGGAACAGCAGGATCACCGCGTAGACGTAGAACACCACCGGCAGCTCGTTGCGGCGCACTTCCTCGTTGGTGGCCGCCATCACGCCGATGTTGCCGGAGGCCAGCCGCAGCTTCACGCGGTGGTCCTGCTGCAGGTCCGTGGTGTAGTGCTTCACCGCGTCGGTCAGCGCGGTGATGGTGTCGGCCTTGTGATCCGTGGTGAAGATGAACAGGGCCAGTGCATCGCAGGTGGCGGTGAGGAAGCCGGTGGTCGTGGGCACCAGCGCCGTGATCTGCGCCAGCGATTCGGGCGCGCGGGGGAGTACCTCCGCATCGAGACGGCCCTCGTTGAGGCCGGAGTTGGCGAGCTTCGCCAGCTCGATCAGCGACAGCACGTCACGTACGCCCGGCTGGTTCTTCATGTACCAGGAGAAGCGATCCATCTCGGCCATCACGGCGTAGTCGATGCAGCCGTCCTCGAAGGACTCGCCGATCACCTTGAGGTGATCCACGCCCATCGAGAAGTTCGCGGCGATCGCACGCGCGTCCTGGTTGAAGCGCGAGTCCGGGCGCAGCTCGGGCACGCCGTCGGTGGTGTCGCCGATCTGCACGCGGGGGTACTGCGACGCGCCGAACGCGGCGAGCGCGATGCAGATCGTGCTGACGACGATGGCCGGGCCGCGCCGCGTCAGCAGCGCCATGCGGCGGAACAGCGCGTCGCCCATGCGATCGCGCCGTTCGGTGGCGCGGCGGAAGCCTTCGACGTTCGGCAAGTGGAAGTACGACAGCACGATCGGAAGCAGCATCTTGTTGACCATGATCACGCCGGCCATTCCGAACGCCGCGTTCACCGACATCTCGCGGATCACCTGGATGTTGATCAGGTAGATCGTCGAGAAGCCGACGACGTTGGCCAGCAGGGCCACCACGCCGGGAATGGCGAGCGAGCGGAACGTCGCCAGCGAGGCCTGGTGCGGCGTGGCGCCACGGGTCGAGATCTCGTTGGCCCAGGCGCTGACGTACTGCACGCCGTGGCTCACCGACACCGACATGATCAGGAAGGGCACCAGCAGTGCGAAAGGATCGAGTCCGTAGCCGATCGCGTGCAGCAGCCCCAGCTCCCAGGTGCAGGCGACCAGCGAGGTGCTCACCACCATCAGCGCCAGCGGCAGCGAGCCGATGTAGATCCACAGCAACAGTCCCATCAGCAGCAGCGCTACGACGAAGAACACGGCCACCTGCATGCTGGCCTTGGTCATGTCGTCCACGACCTTGGCGAAGCCGACGATGTGTACGCTGATGTCGGCCGTTTCGTGCGCGGCGCGCATCTTCTCCAACGCCTCGCCGACCTTGACATAGTCGAGGCGCGCGTTGGCGTCCTCGTTGCGCATCAGGATCCCGGACGTCGCCTTGAGCTTGGCCGCGAAATCGGCGCCGCCGGCCCAGGCTGCACGCAGGCGCTCGCTGAGCGGTTTCGCCAGCTCGGCGCGATCCTGCATCGTGCCGGCGCCGGGATCGGCCTCGAGCAGTTCGAGCTGGATCAGCGCGGTGGTCTGATCTTCGGAGACCAGGCGGCCGATGACGTTGGCCTTGGCCACGTTGCCGCGGATGCGTTGCATCATCTCCGGCGTCGGCGCGTAGCTCGACGGGATCACGTTTTCGCCGGCGAGGCCACCTTCGACGACCTCGATGTAGAGGATGCTCGGCGAGAAGATCGAGTTGACGCGAGAGCGGTCCACGCCCGGAATGAAGAACGCGTCGTCCGCCGCCTTGCGCAGCGTTTCCATGAACTCGGGCTGGTAGATGTCGCCCTTGTGGTTGTGGAGCGCGATCAGGACGGTGTTGGCGCCGCCGAAGTCCTGGTAGTACTGCATGAACGTCTGCATGTACGGGTGCGCCTGCGGCACCATCTTCAGCCAGCCGGCATTCGGGCGAAGCTGCGCCGCGTGCCAGCCGAGCCAGGCCGTGAGCAGTGTCAGCAGCACGAGCATCAGCCGCCGCCGGCCGAAGATGATCGGCTCGACGACGTGAAGGATCGCGCGAGTGAAGCCGGTGGACGTGGTGCTCGCGCTCATGGACTTGCTCCCAGGTCCTGCACGCCGCGTCTTCCGACCGCGATCACGCGGCCGTGGTGAACCAGTCCATGCGACAGTGTTTCCTTCGCCGGCGTCTGCACCGCTTCGAGCCGGCTCGCGCTCGCATCGAGCTTCAGGGCCGCGCCATTGACGCCGACGAGCAGCGAAGCACCGCCGTCGAGCGCGATCGAGCCGAACAGGCTTTCGCGGATCGGCGTCTCCAGGCGGCGCCAGCCGAGCGGCGCGGGATCGGAGACGGTTTCGCGCGCGAACGAATCCCAGCTCGCCGGATCCAGCGCCGGGCAGGCGCCGACGTCATCAGTCACGTACACGTTGCCGCGCATGCCGTGCACGATCGCGCCCGCGGTGCCGTGCGGGATCGCGCCGAACAACGAACCGGCATATGGCGAGTCCAGCGGCGTCCACGTGGTCCCGGCGTCCGATGAACGCAGCATCAGGCCGCGTTCTCCGGCGATGAACAGCGTGCCGTTGCCGAGCGAGACGATGGCGTTCAGGTGCATGCCCAGCTGCGTGACGACGTCGTCGCGCGCGGACCAATTGGCGCCGCCGTCGCGCGTCTCCAGCATCGTGCCGTAGGCCCCGATGGCGAGGCCGTGCTGCGCGTCGAGAAACTTGAGGTCGTACAGCGCGCGGCCCGCGGCGTCCCGATGG
>CAZXXM010000336.1:0-4156 GCA_964644715.1 uncultured Salinisphaerales bacterium | reverse complement strand
GCTGCGCCACCTTGAGTTGGGCGAAAGGGTCGGTGCTCATGAGCGGGCTCCTGCGTTGCTGGCCGTTGATGGGCGCAGTGTAGGGCGCCGGGCAGGAGGTGGGCTTGGATCGTGCCCGGCGAGCGAGTGGAGCTTTTCGCTAGGCCTTGACCGGCACCGGTTCGAGCAAGGGGGGCGCAATGGCGACGAGGCCAGGAACCTTGCCGACCGGCGGATGCACCAGGGCCAGCCGCGCCTCGGTTTCCGGTCCTTTCAGGAACGCGTTCCAGCACACGCGCAGATAGCTCTTGTCGACGACCGCGCCCAGGGCCTGGATTTCGGGTTCGAGCCGGCGGTGCAGGGCGACGAGGTTGTACCAGGGCACGCGCGGGTAGACGTGGTGCCCGATGTGCCAGTTGATGTTGTTCCAGAAATAGCTGTGGACGCGGTTGGACGTGATGGTGCGCGTACCCATCAGGTTGCCGCGGTTCCACGGCGTCTCGTAGTGCTCGGCGATGAATCGCAGCGAGTTGAACAGCGAGAAGAACAGCAGGGGGAACAGCCAGACGGCCAGGAATTCGCCCAGGACGCCGTGCGAGCGTGCCCACAGGATCATGCCGACGTAGGCGGCTGCCTTGAGCCCGTTCTCGAACAGGTGGATCGCCCACTGGCGCGGTCCGAAAGCCTTGACCGGGTAGATCAGCGTGAAGTGGATGGCGGTGAGCAGGCCGCCGACGAAGAAATACAGGTAGAACACGACGAAATCGGCGACGCGGCGCTGGCCCATCGTGAAGGCATCGGGATCCTTCGGGGAACGGTTGTGGCGGTGATGCTGGAGGTGGTCTTCCTTGAAGGCGATGAAGGACACCATCAGCGGCAGCATCGCGATGGTGCCGAAGGCCTGGTTCTGCCAGCGGCGCGGGAACAGGGAGTCGTGGGTGGCGTCGTGCATGAACGTGACCACGCTCATCCACAGGTAGCCCAGCGCCACGTAGATCGGCCAGTCCACGTACAGCGACTCGCTGCGCCAGGCCAGCCAGGTCAGCAGGCCCATCAACGAGAAGAACCACGTGAATTTGGCGAGGCTCAGCCATGGCCGAAGCCGCATGAGCTCCTGCAGCTCCTCGCGGGAGAGGCGTGGGCGCGGCGGGGTAGACATAGGACTTGTCGGCTAAATGCAGACAAAGGTCCGCGCGTTTGCAATATACAGGTTTCGTGCCTATTTCTTTCAAAAAGCTTTCATTCAATTCGAGGGATGGCGACGGCCCGGATGGGGCAGCGCTGGCGGCTTCAGCCCGTGGACAACCGGGTTGAGGCCGTGGTCGCCTGCGCAGGCGGGGCATGCACCGGGACCGGGCATCCGGGGTAGCCCGCATGGACATCGAGATTCCCGAAAGCCCAGGATGGATCCAGCTCCATTCGCGTCGCCGCCCAGCGGCCGGCGGGAGGGCCGATCAACACGATGAGCAGGGAGAGAACATGAGACGTTCGGTATTTGGGCTGTCGACGGTGCTGGGCCTGACGGCGCTGTGCCTGGCCACGGCTTTCGCTGCAGAGGCCCCGAGCGCCGCGGCGCCCTCGGCTGCGGCTCCGCTGGGAGCGACCAGTCCGCGGCTGTACGCGCTCGATTGCGGCGCGATCCGGGTAGGCGACATGGCCGGATTCTCCGACCTCGGCGAACAGGAGGGGCAGGTCAAGGACTTCGTTGTTCCTTGCTTCGTCATCGCCCATCCCAAGGGCATCCTGGTCTGGGATGCCGGTCTCAACGACGGGCTGGCGGCCCAGAAGGACGGCGTCGATCACGGCGTCTTCCATCTCGCGGTCAAGACGACGCTGGCTGCGCAGCTCAAGACGATGGGCCTGGCTCCTTCCGACGTGACCTACCTGGCCTTCTCGCACATGCACTTCGACCACACCGGCAATGCGGGCCTGTTCACGGCCTCGACGACCTGGTTGATGAATCGCACCGAACTGGCCTGGGCATTGAGCGATCCGACGCCGTTCGGTGTGGGCGCGGAAAACCTGGCGGCTGCCAAGACCGTGAAGTCCGAACTGTTCGTCGGCGATCGCGACGTGTTCGGCGACGGCTCGGTGCGCATCCTCTCGGCGCCAGGACATACCCCGGGAAGCGCTGTCCTGATGCTGCAACTGAAGAAGGCCGGAACCGTGATCCTGTCGGGCGACCTCTACCACACGCTTCACAATCTCGAGAAGCACCGGGTGCCGTCGTTCAACACCAGCCGCGCCGAAACCGTGGCGTCGTTCGATCGTGTTGATTCGATCGTCCGCAACAAGAAGGCGCGGCTCGTCGTGCAGCATTCGCCCGAGCACTTCGCGAAGCTGCCGAAGTTTCCGGCCTACCTGGAATAAGGCGGCGCACTCTCGGATGCCTCACCGCGGCTGGCCGGGTTGAGGTCTTCGCAAGGATCAGGGCCCGAAAGTTCGAAGCTGCCGGCGCGGCGGCGTCAGATGGCCGGGCCGGTGAATCCGTCGACACCCAATTTTTCGAGCGGGGCGACATCGGCCGCGTCGTCGACGCCCATCGCAATCGTCGTGAGGCCGATCGCGTGCGCGATGGAGCACAGACCGCGAAGGAAGGTGTGATGCACCGGGCCGTCGTGGATGCTCTGGACGATCGATCCGTCGATCTTCAGGTAGTCGAGGCCCAGGTCGTGGAACTCGGAAATGCGTGAAACCTGGTGGCCGGCATGCTTCAGCCCGACCTTGCAGCCGAAACGCTTGACCAGCTCGCAGAACCTGCCGAATTCCGCCCGATGGCGCAGCGCGCCGTATTCCGGGACGTCGAACAGCAGCATGCCGGCGACGTCCTGGGCTGCTCGCAGTTCGGCCGCGAGCCGGCCCGGAAACGACGGGTTGCAGATCGCTTCGGGCGAAATGTTGACGCTGAGGGGCGTCTTGGTGGCGATGATCTGATCCAGCGCCGCCTTGACGACCAGAAAGTCCAGGGCCGGCAGCAGGTCCAGTCGCGCAGCCCAGGCGACGAAGCGCGACGCGGGCTGCCAGTCCGACTGGATCTTGAGTCGCACCGGCGACTCGAAATGCAGGATCGAACCGCGTGCCGATTTGACCGGGTGCCGGCCCAGTTTCACGCCTTCCGTCGACATCGCCTCGTGCAGGGATTGCCGCCAGGACGCCAGGTCCGTCGGAATGGCAGCCTGCTCCGTCGTGTTGTCCGCCTGGACCACGGCGGCGCCGGACTGCTCGGACTTGGCGAGCGCGCCGTCCACTCTCGACAGGATGGCCGAGCGCGATTCGCCGCGATGAAACAAGGTGCAGCCGGCCCTGACGCGCGAATCCCCGTTCGCGCCCAGGGCGAGGTTCGCTTGTGCGGCCAAGTTGCCGGCGATGGCAGCGGCATCGGCCTCACCGAGCGCCATCGCCACGAAGTCGGCGGAATTCAGACGCGCGACGGTCCACAGCGGAGCATGAGCGGCGGCCGTGTGACCCAGGTGTTCGCCGATTCTGTGGAGCAGCTGATCGACGGCTTCGCGGCCGATTTCGCGATTGAGTTCGGCCAGCCCCGTCACGCGCAGGACGGCCAGGACACCCGACTCGCTGAGATCGTCGCGCTGGAGCGTGTCTTCCATCGTCGCGATGAACGACTCGCGATTGCGCAGACCCGTGAGCGGATCCAGCTGCGCCTGCCGGCGAAGTTCCTCCACCCGGCCGGCTTCGGTTGCGAGCATTTCGGCAACCGAGTCGGACAGCGTGTTCATCGCGACGACGAGCTGGCGGAACTCGACGGTCCGCGGAACGGACTGCTTGATGAAGCGCCGCGTGCCGATCGCCTCGGCCTGAACGATGACCGTGCGCAAGGGGCGCAGGATCAATCTCAGCAGGACCGAGCCGGCGATGCCGGCCAGCATCAAGGTGATGGTGAACCAGAGCACCAGCTGTTTCGTGCCGCGCCAGAGCTCGGCGTAGGCGTAGTGGTCC
Source organism: uncultured Salinisphaerales bacterium (assembly GCA_964644715.1). GTDB lineage: Bacteria > Pseudomonadota > Gammaproteobacteria > Nevskiales > Nevskiaceae > Panacagrimonas. Next base: position 220 of record CAZXXM010000336.1, on the reverse strand, counting down.
TGGCTCTGCAGGGAGAGTGTTCCGTACTGCTTCCATCCGTTCTGGACCTGGGCGACACCGGGCGCGATGTCGAGCGGCAGCAAGGCCACGAAGGATGAGGGGACGTCGTGAATGGAGGAGGTGTCTTCCCGCTCCAGAATGACGGCGCCCTTGGGATCGGTCAGACGGATGAAGCGATAGTGGCCGGCGTCGAACTGGGCCGCCAGCAGCAGTTCCATCG
>CAZXXM010000335.1:0-4167 GCA_964644715.1 uncultured Salinisphaerales bacterium | reverse complement strand
TGAGTGTTCGAAAAGCATTCAACGCAAAGACGCAAAGGGAAAAGAAAGGACGCAAAGAAAAGAAAAAATTGCGAAAGAAAAGTAGATGACCTCGCGATCGATGCCGGTCCCGAACGGGAAGCAGCTGTCGTTCACTTCGGTTCTTTGCGTTCTTTCTTTTCCCTTTGCGCCTTTGCGTTAGCCGTTATCTTTTGGAGAGCCGAAGTGACCTACGAAAACATCCTGTTCGAAAACACCAACGGCATCGCGCGCATCACGCTGAACCGCCCGGATCGCCTGAACAGCTTCACGGTCGCGATGCACACGGAGTTGCGCGACGCGCTCGCCAAGGTGAGAGCCGATTCCAGCACGCGCGTGCTGTTGCTCACCGGCGCCGGCCGCGGCTTCTGCGCAGGCCAGGATCTGGCCGATCGCGGCGCGGTGGCGAGCGGTGACAAGCCGGTCGATCTCGGCGAGACGGTCGAAACCTGGTGGGCGCCGCTGGTGGTGAACCTGCGCACGTTGCCGATGCCGGTGGTCTGCGCCGTCAACGGTGTCGCTGCCGGTGCGGGTGCCAACGTCGCGCTCGCGGCCGACCTGGTGCTCGCGACGAAGTCCGCGAGCTTCATCCAGTCCTTCTGCAAGCTCGGCCTGATCCCGGATACCGGGGGCACCTGGATCCTGCCGCGGCTGCTCGGCACCGCACGCGCGATGGGCCTGGCGATGCTCGGCGACAAGCTCTCCGCCGACCAGGCGCAAGAGTGGGGCCTGATCTGGAAGTCCATCGACGACGCGAACTTCAAGAACGAGGTCGAGGCGCTGGTGCAGCAGCTGGCGCAGGCCCCGACCAAGGGACTCGCGAAGACCAAGGAGCTGATCCTGGGCAGCGGCCCGCTGACTGTCGAAGAAGCGCTCAGGCGCGAAGCGGCCGCGATGCGCGAGCTGGGCTTCGGCGCCGACTATCTCGAAGGCGTCGCTGCGTTCAAGGAAAAGCGCACGCCGACGTTCACCGGCAAGTAGACGAAGACTCCGCGGAGTGCCGCCGCCATGAGCACACCCGACAAGCGCCTGGTCATGAACGTGCTGATGACGGCCGACATGGCGAACTTCGGCGGCAACGTCCACGGCGGCAAGATCATGTCGCTACTCGACGGGGTGGCCTATGCCTGTGCCTCGCGCTGGAGCCAGCGCTACGTCGTGACGCTGGCCGTGGACCAGATGTTCTTCAAGGAGCCGATCCACGTCGGCGACCTGGTGACGTTCAAGTCCTGCATCAACTACACCGGCCGCACGTCGATGGAAGTGGGCATCCGCGTGGAAGCCGAGAACATCCGCACCGGCGAACGCCGCCACACCAACACCTGCTATTTCACGATGGTGGCGCTCGACGACGATCGCAAGCCGGCCGACGTACCGCCGCTGGTGCTCGAAACCGACGAGGACCGCGAGCGTCACGCCGCCGCGTTGCATCGCCTGGACGAGCGCAAGGCGCAGGCACGCCGCGCGCGCAAACCCTGAAGCCGTGACTGCGGCTCGACGAGAGTTCATGAACCCGACAGACATCCCCGGCACCGAAGCAGAACGCGATCTCGCCCGCCGCTGCGGCGACGCGATGTACGCCAATGACCGGGCCTCGCAGGGCCTGGGCATCCGCATCGAAGCGATCGGCCCTGGCTTCGCGCGCATGAGCATGCGCGTGCGACGCGACATGTTGAACGGCTATTCCACCTGCCACGGCGGCTTCCTGTTCACGCTCGCCGACAGCGCGTTCGCATTCGCCTGCAACAGCCGCAACGACGCCACCGTCGCGGCCGGCTGCAGCATCGAATTCCTGCGACCGGGCCGTGAAGGCGAGATGCTGATCGCCACCGCGCAGGAACAGGTGCTGTCCGGCCGCACCGGCATCTACGACACCACGGTCGTCAACGAGGCCGGCGAGATGATCGCGATCTTTCGCGGCAAGTCGGCGCGCATCAAGGGCGAGGTCATCGGCGGTGGCGCCGCTGCTGCGATCTGAGCGGCCTGATTGGGGCGGACCCTCTGCTTCGTTCGAGGGTGGGAGCGGCACGCTAAAATTCTGCGAGAAGCGTGCCGAACACGCGTGCGCGGTCAACGAGGTTGCGTGCCCAGGGAGATCTGATGACCCGCTTCCGTTTTTGCGCCCCGCTGATCGCCGCGTGGCTGAGCATCGCCGGCGCGATGACCACGCTCACGGCGCAGGCAGCGGGCGGGTATTTCGTGCTCGGTTACGGTCCCTACGCGGGGCAGTCCGCCGGTACCTCGACGGCGGTGGGCTTCGATACCTTCTCCGGCGCGTCGAATCCGGCCAAGTTGTCGGCGGCCGGAAATCGGGTGGACCTGGGACTGCTGATCTTCTCGCCGTATCGAAGAGCCTCGCGCACCGGTGCCACCGGGGATGCGGAGATCTACAACTTCACGTCGAAGAGCCGCAACGATCTGTTCCTGATTCCGGATGGCGGCTACGCGCGGCAGCTCGACGATCGCTGGGCCCTGGGCGTGACCGTCTACGGCAACGGCGGCCTCAACACCGAGTACCACGAGACCACCGGCGTGCCGGGCAGCAATCTCAACCCGGCCCGCTGCGGCGATCGTCCCGGCAACTTTCTCGGCGGTTGCGGCGAAGTAGGTTTCGATCTGACGCAGCTCATCGTCGCTCCGACCTTGTCGTACCGCGTGGGGCAGGGGCACAGCTTCGGCATCTCGCCGCTGCTGACCTACCAGCAGCTTCGCGTCTACGGCCTGCAGGCCTTCGAGGGTCTGTCGCGCTTTCCCGACGAGGTCACCAACAACGGCTACGAAAAGGCGTTTGGCCTCGGCGTACGGATCGGATGGCTGGGGCAGATCCGTCCATGGCTGGACCTGGGCGCCGCGTATGCGAGCCGCGTCTACATGGAAGATTTCGACGAGTACCGCGGACTGTTCGCCGGCGGCAGCTTGGACATCCCGGAAAACTTCAGCCTGGGCTTCGCGCTCAAGGACGAGAACCTCACGCTGGCGTTCGACCTGCAGCGCATCTACTTCGGCGCGGTTCCGGCGCTGGGCAATGGCGTGCTCGATACGCTGCTCGATCCGCAGGGCAAACCGCTGGGCAGCAAGAACGGCAGCGGCTTCAACTGGCGCAACCAGACCAACTACCGGACCACGCTGATCTGGCACGCGACGCCGCGCCTGGATCTGCGCGCCGGCTTCGCCTACGCGCGACTCGCGCAGGCGGACAGTTCGGCGAATACCGGGCAGTTCCTGGCCCTCGCACCGAATCCGGCGCTGAACATGACCGCGGGCTTCTCGTACCGGCCGACGCCGGCAACCGAGCTGCACTTCGCCTACGGCCGTTACATGCGGGGCGAGTATCGCGGCGACTCGGCGCTGTTCCCCGGGGCCACGGAAGGCGTGGAGCCTCGCGTGGACACGATCTACCTGGGGTGGTCGCGCCACTTGTAGGAAACCGCCTCGCGGGGCGCGCGCGTTTCGCTACGGATTCCACCGTTTTGTCCGAACCTTGCACGCTCGATCGAGCGCGCTGCACGGCGCGCCATGCATGCGCGCGTCCCGTCGTCAGAATCCCGAGTCACCAGGAGAGGAAGCCATGTCCACCCGCCACCCGCCGCGAGCGGCCGCGCTGGAACCCATCGAACGCGCGAGCCGGGACGAGTTGACGTCCCTGCAGCTGCAGCGGCTGAAGTGGTCGCTCGAGCATGCCTACACGAACGTGCCGCACTTCCGCGCCGCGTTCGACGCCGTGGGCGCGAAGCCCGGCGACCTGAAAACGCTGTCGGATCTCGCGAAGTTCCCCTTCATGACGAAGAAGGATCTGCGCGATCACTATCCGTTCGGGCTGTTCGCCGTTCCGCGCGAGCAGGTCGTGCGCGTGCACGCGTCGAGCGGCACCACCGGCAAGCCGACGGTCGTGGGCTACACGAAGAACGACATCGACACCTGGGCCAACGTCGTCGCACGCAGCATTCGCGCCGCGGGTGCCGCGCCCGGTGACATCCTGCACGTGGCCTATGGCTACGGGCTCTTCACCGGTGGACTGGGCGCGCACTACGGCGCCGAGCGCCTCGGCTGCACGGTGATCCCGATGTCCGGCGGCCAGACCGAGAAGCAGGTCCAGCTGATTCAGGACTTCAAGCCCGACATCATCATGGTCACGCCCTCGTACATGCT
>CAZXXM010000334.1:0-4184 GCA_964644715.1 uncultured Salinisphaerales bacterium | reverse complement strand
AGGCCGACGCCGGATCGCGTGCGCCAGACCGTGTTCGACTGGCTGGCGCCCCGCATCGAGGGTGCGCGCTGTCTGGACCTCTTCGCTGGCAGCGGTGCGCTCGGCCTCGAAGCGCTGTCGCGGGGCGCGGGTTCGGTGCGCTTCGTCGAAACCGGCCGCGAGCAGATCGCGAAGATATCGGCCGCGGTCGCCCAGCTCGGCGGCAGCGACCGCGCCGAGGTCCGGCTCGCCGACGCCATGATCGAGCTGGCGCATCCGAAGGATGTCTTCGACGTGGTCTTCCTCGATCCGCCCTACGCGAGCGGCCTGCTGGAAAGGGCTCTGCCGCTGCTTCCGCGGCTGCTGAAGCCCGATGCGCGCATTTACGTCGAGTGGCCGGGCGAAGAACGTCCGCCGACGCCGGAGGGCTATACCTGGCTCCGGGAGAAGAGCGCCGGTCGGGTAAGCTTCGGCCTTCTCACGCATACGCAGGAAGGCCGCGCATGAGCAGCATCGTCGCCGCGTACTCCGGAAGCTTCGACCCGATCACGCTCGGGCACAACGACATCATGCATCGGGCGGCGCGGATGTTTCCGAAGCTGATCGTCGCGGTCGGCCACAACGTGGCGAAGAATCCGAAATTCACGCTCGAAGAGCGCGTGATGCTGATCCGGGAGGCCACGCGCGATCTCGGGAACGTCGAGGTCAAGGGGTTCAGCGGGCTGGTGGTCGATTTCGCGCGCGACAACGGCGTCACGGTGCTGGTGCGCGGTGTGCGCACCGTCGGCGACGTCGACTACGAAAAGCAGATGGCAGTCATGAATCGCGATCTCTACGCGGACCTCGACACCGTGATGCTGACGCCGGCGCCGGAGTACGCGCACCTGTCGTCGAGCCTGGTCCGCGAACTGGCGAGCCTCGGCGCTCCGGTCGAGAAGCTGGTTCCGCCGGCCGTGATCCCTCTGCTGCTCGAGCGATTCGGGCGCAAGAAGTCCGGCTGAGTCCGCCGTGCGCGTCGTCTCGCACACCTGCTCGAACACCGAGATCGTCTGCGCGCTGGGCTGCGCCGACATGCTGGTCGGCGTCGACGAAGATTCGGATTTCCCGGTCGACGTCGTCGAGCGCCTGCCCAAGCTCGGGCGCGACCTGTCACTGGACGTGGCGCGCGTCCAGGCCCTCGCGCCGGACCTGGTGCTGACATCGCTGACCTTGCCGGGCCATGAAAAGATCGTCGCGGAACTCGAGGCCGCCGGGCTGCGCAGCCTGGTCTGCGAGCCGCTGACGCTCGAAGACGTCTACGGCGACATCGCGCGGATCGCGGACGCGCTGGGCGTGGCGGAGCGCGGGGAGGCGCTGATCGCCGCGATGCGCGCCGCAATGCCGCCGATGACACCCGCGGCCGACGCGCCGCGCGTGCTCGTCGAGTGGTGGCCCAAGCCGGTGATCGCGCCGACGCGCGATTCCTGGGCGAGCGATCTGATCGAACTCGCGGGCGGCATCAACCCCTGGCGCTCGCTGGAAGGCAAGAGCAAGCCGCTGACCGACGAGCAGGTCGTCGAGCAGCGCCCGGATCTGGTCGTGATGGCCTGGTGCGGCGTGCCGTTGCAGAACTATCGCGCCGACATCGTGCGGCGGCGCCCGGGCTGGGAGGACGTGCCGGCCGTGCGCGACGACCGCATCCACGCGGTGACGGAAGCCTTCCTGGGGCGGCCGGGACCGCGCCTCGTGGACGGTTACCGGGCGCTTCGAAGGCTGATCGAGGACGCGCGCGAGAAACACTGAGTCCGGAAGGGGCGCGGCGGTTCGCGGTGATCGCCCCGACAGGCGAAAATACCGGCATGGCTCTGAAGATCACCGACGACTGCATCAATTGCGACGTCTGCGAGCCGGTGTGCCCGAACCAGGCGATCTTCCAGGGCATCGAGATTTACCAGATCGACTCGTCGCGCTGCACCGAGTGCGTCGGACATTTCGATCAGCCGCAATGCGTCGAGGTTTGCCCGGTCCATTGCATCCCGCTCGATCTCGAGCATCCGGAGACGCCGGAACAGCTGCAGCAGAAGTACCGGCGGCTCACCGAGGAAAAAACCGTATGAGGCCGTTGTTTCCGCAGGTACTGATTTCGCTGTCGCTGCTGTTCTGCGCCACTTTCGCGTACGCGGGCAAACCCGGCGCCAACGCCGTCGCCAGTGCTCACCCGCTGGCGACCGACGCTGGTCTGGAGATGCTGGCAGCGGGCGGCAACGCCTTCGACGCGGCAGTGGCCGTCAGCAGCACTCTGGCCGTGGTCGAGCCGACGGGATCGGGCCTGGGCGGTGGCGGGTTCTGGTTGCTGCATCGCGCCGAAGACGGGATGGAGGTCTTCGTCGATGGCCGCGAGACGGCCCCGTCTGCGGCGCGCGAGGACATGTATCTCGACGCGAAGGGCAACGCGGTCGACAAGCGCTCGCGTGACGGCGCACTCGCAGCGGGAATCCCCGGCGAGCCGGCGGCGCTCGCGCATCTGTCGCGCCGCTACGGACGGCTGCCGCTCGCGCAGGCGCTGGCCCCCGCGATCCGCGCCGCGAAGAACGGTTTCGTCTGCGACGACAAGCTCGCCGAAGCCTTCGCCAGCCAATGGACGCGCCTGGCGGGTGAAGGGCAGCGCGTGTTCGCAGTCGAAGGCCGCGCGCCACGCCAGGGTGATCGCATCGTGCAGCCCGACCTGGCCCGGACCCTGGAGCGCATCGCGCAGTCCGGAGCGCCGGGCTTCTACGAAGGCGAGACGGCCGCCGCGCTGATCTCTGGTGTGATCGCCGGTGGCGGCATCTGGAAGGCTGACGATCTGCGTCATTACCGCGTCGTCGAACGCACGCCCACCGTGAGCTACTTCCGGGGTTTGCGCGTGGTGTCGGCGCCGCCGCCGTCGGCCGGCGGCATCGCGCTGGGCGCCACGCTCGGCCAGCTCGAAGCCCTGGGGTGGAATGCGAACGCCGGCGTGCAGTCCAAGCACCTGCTGATCGAGTCCCTGCGCCGGGCGTATCGCGATCGCGCCGCGTATCTGGGCGATCCGGACTTCGTGCGGGTGCCGACGTGGTCGCTGCTCTCCACGGGCTATGCGCGTTCGCTGGCCGCCTCGATCGATCCGAAACGCGCCACGCCCAGTGCGAGCCTGCCGCCGGCGCAGCCGTCGCCGCAGGGGCCGCAGACCACGCACTTCTCGGTGCTGGATGCCGACGGCAATCGCGTGGCGGCGACCTTGTCGATCAATCTTCCGTTCGGGTCGGGCGCGATGGCGCCGGGCACCGGCGTGCTGCTCAACGACGAGATGGACGATTTCGCGGCCAGCGTCACCGCGTCCAACGCATATGGCCTGATCGGATCGGTGCCGAATCGTGTGCAGCCCGGCAAGCGGCCTTTGTCGTCGATGAGTCCGACCTTCGTCGAGGGGCCGCGCGGGTTGCTCGTGCTCGGCACGCCGGGCGGCAGCCGCATCATCACGATGGTCCTGCTCGGCCTGCTGGCCTGGGATGCCGGTGCGGATGCCGCTTCGCTCGTGGCACTGCCGCGCTTCCATCACCAGTACCTGCCGGACGTCGTGCAATTCGAACCCGGTGCGTTCACCACCGAAGAGCAGGCGCAGCTCGCGGCCATGGGCCACAACCTGAAGCTGCTCGGCTCGACCTACGGCAACCTGCAGGCCGTGACCTGGGACGCGGTGAGTGGCAAGGTCGACGCCGCCTCGGATCCGCGTGGCGTCGGCGCCGCGCGCGTCGTTCCGGTTACGGCCCGTTGAAGCGCCCGTGAGCGCGCTGACGGAATGGCTGCAGCTCGGTGGACCGGCCATGCTGGTGCTGGTGTTGCTGTCGATCACGGCCCTGACCCTGGTGATCATCAAGCTCTGGGAGTTCGCGGACAGGCGCATCGGAGAGCGATCGTTCCTGGCAGGCGCCTTCGCGGCCTGGGAGCGCGGCCAGCCGGACCAGGCCCTCGCCGCGATGTCGGGGACGCCGTCGCCGCTGGCCATCGTGCTGTCGCAGGCGATGCAGACCTTGCGCGATACCGCGCTGACCGAGGCACAGGCGCGCGAACGCATCGAGCGTTCGGCCGTCGAGCAGCTCGAATCGGCGCGCGGGCATCTGCGCACGCTCGACCTGATCGGCAATCTGGCGCCGCTGCTGGGATTGCTGGGAACCGTGCTCGGCATGATCGATGCGTTCCAGGCG
>CAZXXM010000333.1:0-4184 GCA_964644715.1 uncultured Salinisphaerales bacterium | reverse complement strand
TGCAGCAGGCCCCCGAGGCCTGGTTCGGCTGGGCGCCGCCGCGCGAAGACCTGATGAGCCCCGCCGAGATCGACGCCGTGATCGCGCAGCGCATCGAGGCGCGCAAGGCCAAGAATTGGGCGGAGTCGGACCGCCTGCGCGATTTGCTGAAGGAGCGCGGCGTGCTGGTCGAGGATTCGAAGGACGGACAGCGCTGGCGCTACGCCTGAACGGCACCCGAAGCCCGGACGAAGTCCGGGGCGGGTACCGTAAAACGAACGACACCCCGGACTTCGTCCGGGCTACGACTCATGCGCCGTATTCCGGCGCCGCTTCGGGCGCATCGTCCGGCTCCCCTTCCATCTCGTCGGGGCTGAACACCGCGTCGGCCATCCAGCATCCCTTGCATTCCGGCGCGCTCTGCTTCGACAGCAGGAAGACGTAACGATGAGGCTGGTCGTCGCTGCCGATCACTTCCACCGGCATCATCGCGCGCTCGCCGTCGATCAGCGGGACGCCGGGACGCGCCGCACGATGGCCGAGCAGATCGGGAAAGCCTTCGCGGATGATGTCGCGGAAGCTCGCCAGCGGGCCGGTCTGCTCGCGATTCTTCGGCGAGGAAAACTTGTACAGCTCCGCGATGCCCTGGTCGTTGCCCTTCTTGAGCGCCATCAGCATCGCCTGCACGACCTGCGGCGGGTCGAGGTCGGGCGCGGGCCCGGGAACCGCGCCGGAGGGCGGCGCCGCATGGGCCGTCAACACCAGCAGCAGGCCACTCAACAGAGCAGTGAAGCGAGACCGGATCATCGGGAATTCTCGAACGGGCATTGCGATGTCATACGCGTTCATCGCGGGTCTGGTTTCAGGCGCAGTAACATACCGCCATCGAGGGCACCTTACGCCGGTCTTCCCAGGACTTCATCCATGCGCCGCCTAGCCGTTTTCGCCGTTGCTGCCGCGCTCGCGGCCTGCGCCACGTCGCCGCTCGGGCGCAAGCAGTTCATTCTGATTTCCGACGACTCGATCAATTCGCAGGGCGTGGCATCGTTCCAGCAGATGCAGAAGGAGATGCCGCAGTCGAAGAACGCGCGCACGGTGCAGTACGTGCGCTGCATCTCCGACGACATCGTGCGCCAGATCCCGACCTTGCGGGAGAAGGGCGAACTGGCCGTTCCCGGTGCCTGGGAGGTGTCGGTGTTCGAGAGCGAGGACGTCAACGCGTTCGCGCTGCCGGGCGGAAAGATCGGCGTTTTCACCGGGCTGCTCAAGGTGGCCAACACGCAGGACCAGCTGGCCGCCGTCATCGGGCACGAGGTCTCGCACGTGCTGGCGCGTCATTCCGCGGAACGCGCATCGGCCGATATCCCGGCGCAGATCGGCGGGGCGTTCGCGTCCGCGTACGGCGTGGGGCAGCTCTACGGGATGGGTGTCAACGCACTGTTCCTGCTGCCGTACTCGCGCAGCCACGAGTCCGAGGCGGACCTGCTCGGCCTGGACCTGATGGCCTCGGCCGGATTCGACCCGCGCGCCGCCGTGACCCTGTGGCAGAACATGGCCAAGGCCAGCGGCGGGCAGAAGCCGCCGGAGATCCTGTCGACGCATCCGTCGGACGAAACGCGCATGCACGATCTGAACAATCGCATGAAGTCCGCGCTCGAGCTGTACGTCACCGCGAAGGGGCAGGGCCGGAATCCGAAGTGCGGATGAGAGGCTAGTAGCCGCCCCGCACACGAACCTCAGGCGGCGCTGACGGCCGCCGTGAAATGGCAGGCCGAAAAGCCGCCATGGATGGCGCGCACCAGCGTCGGCGGGTGACGCCCGCAATGCGAGTCCGCGATCGGGCAGCGCGTAACGAACACGCAGCCTTGCGGCGGATCCGCTGGACTCGGGATCTCGCCTTCGAGCGGCTTGCGCGCCTCTCCAGCCCCCGGAACGGCGGCCAGCAGGGCGCGCGTGTACGGATGCACCGGCGATGTGAACAAGGCCTCCCGGCTGGCCTGCTCCATGACCTTGCCCAGGTACATCACCATCACGCGGCGGCTGATGTGCCGCACCACCGCCAGATCGTGCGCGATGAAGATCATCGATAAGCCGTATTCGGCCTGCAGGTCCGCCAGCAGATTGACGATCTGCGCCTGCACGGAGACGTCGAGCGCCGACACCGGCTCGTCGCAGATCAGCACGCGCGGACGCACGATCAGGGCACGGGCGATCCCCACGCGCTGGCACTGCCCGCCCGAGAATTCGTGCGGATAGCGGTTCACCAGCGAGGCGGACAGCCCGACCTTCTCGAGCATCGCCAGCACGCGTGACGTGCGCTCGGCGCGGCCGACCTCCGGGTACAGCGCCTCGAGCGGCTCGGCGATGCTGGCGCCGATGGTCATGCGCGGGTCCAGGCTGGCCAGGGGATCCTGGAACACCATCTGGATCTCGCGGCGCAGCGGCCGCCAAGCCGCTTCGTCCAGCCTCGTGATCTTGCGACCGGCGTACTCGATGCCGCCGGAGGTCACGGTCTGCAGGCCGGCCAGGGTCCGCGCCAGGGTCGACTTGCCGCAACCCGATTCACCGACGATGCCCAGCGTCTCGCCGGCTGCGAGGTTGAAGTCGACGCCGTCCACCGCCTTGAGCCACCCGGGTCGCCCCCAGGGGAGGGCGGCCGGCAGCTTGTAGTGGACCTTCAGTCGGCGGACGGCCAGCAGGGCCGTCGCGGCAGGCACGACGCTCACGCGTGGATCACTCCAGCAGCGAGCGCAGCATCCAGGCCGTCTTCTCGTGCACCTGCAGGCGCTGGGTCAGCAGGTCCGCCGTCGGTTCGTCGTTGGCCGAGTCGGCGAGCGGGAACAGCGAGCGCGCGGTGCGGGCACAGGCCTCGTGCCCCTTCACCAGCAGGCGGACCATCTCCATGGCCTCAGGCTGGCCGTCGGTCTCCTCGATCGAGGACAGCGCGGCGTACTGCTTGTAGGTGCCCGGCGCCGGGAAGCCGAGCGCGCGGATGCGTTCCGCGACCAGATCCACCGCGAGTGCGGCCTCGGTGTAGTGGGTCTCGAACATCAGGTGCAGCGTGTTGAACATCGGACCCGTGACGTTCCAGTGGAAGTTGTGGGTCTTCAGGTACAGCGTGTACTCGTCGGCGAGCAGGCGCGACAGGCCGTCGGCAATGCCCTTGCGCTGGTCCTTGTCGATGCCGATGTCGATCTTGGCGGCTTTTTCTTTCTTGGCCATGGGTGCTCTCGTGAATTGCGGTGAGCGAACCTTATGCGGCCGCGAGCTGATTTGAAAATGAATCCTCGCGATCGGTTCCATCCAGCCGGCTTATCGGGGCGCCGGTCGGGGTCGGCGCGAGAAGAGGACGGCGCCGCGCGCCGTACCCCTCACTGCAATTCGAGCCGATACCGGCCCGGCGTGGTGCCGGTGGACTGCCGGAACGATTGCGAGAAGTGGGCCTGATTCGAGAAGCCGCATTGCAGCGCGATGTCGGCCAGCGCCAGGCTGGTGTGCTGCAGCAGCGTCTGTGCGCGCGCGATGCGCCGCTGCGTCAAGTAGCGGTGCGGGGACAGGCCCGTCGCCTTCTGGAAGGCCTCGGCGAAATAGGTGCGGCTCAAGCCTGCGTGCTCGGCCAGGGCCTGCAAGGTGATGCCGCCTTCGACGCGCGCCTCGAGCAGGTCGAGGCTGCGGCGAAGCTGTGATCGCGACAGGCCCCCGCGCGAGGAGCTGCGTTCCGGCAGCGAGGTCGGGTTGCGCAGCAGGTGCAGGGCCATCATGTCGGAGATCGCATCGGCGTACAGCGAGCCGCGTTGTGCGGGGCCGGACAGTTCCTCGGCCAGCGCCGTGATCGATGCCGCCAGCAGGGGATCGACGACGCCGCTCTGGAAACGCAGCGGTTCGCGCACCGGCAGCTTGCCCGGGAGATTCGAGAAGAAATCGCTGCCCAGGTGGACCGAATAGGAATGCACGTCGCCGCCGATGTCCCAGTCCACCGGCGTGCCGGCCGGGATGATCGTGACCAGGCCGGGACGGCTGTGCTGACTCCAGCTGCGCCCGTTGCGCACTTTGACCACCGGCGCGCCGCCCGTGTGATAGACCAGCGCGGGTTCGGTCAGCGGGTCGAAGTGGGCCGCGTCGCAGCGGCCACGCCACGCAAACAAGGCCAGGCTGTTCCAGCCTGCCGCGTTGCTCGAGAGCGAGGGCAGGAAGCCGATGGCGCG
>CAZXXM010000332.1:0-4196 GCA_964644715.1 uncultured Salinisphaerales bacterium | reverse complement strand
GGTCGCTGAGAGGCATGCGGGGGCTCCATCTCCCGTGAGAAAAAGCGTTTCAACGCAAAGGCGCAAAGGGAAAAGTTGAGGACGCAAAGGAAATCAGTAGAACCTGTCCGTGCCAACAGGGGAGTGTCCCTCTGCATTTCCTTTGCGTCCTTTGCGCCTTTGCGTTGAAACGACTTTCCAGTCCAACGTGGGTTACAGGTTTACTGCGGTGTCTATTCGGCAGCGAACGCGTCGTCCGGAAGGTTCTTCACCTGCATGCGGCTGCGCCGCAGGTGGCTGACGACGATGCGGTAAGCCTCGCGGCTGTTGCCCAAGCGCATCGCGTCGTACAGCACGCGGTAGTCGGCGAACTGGCGTTCGCGGTCGGCGGTGGACAGGTAGGGATAGACCTGCATGCGGAGGATCTGCGTGGGCACCGCCGGGTGGATGCGGGCCAGCTCGCGATTGCCCGCGACGTCGAAGATCGCCTCGTAGAACGCGTTGCGGTCGATCGACAGCAGCACGCGATCGCCGATGGGTCCGTGCTCGCTGAGTTTCTCGTAGGCCGCCTTCAAGCGCGCCCGGTTTTCCGGCTTCTTCATGTGCATCGCAGCGAGCCGGGCGGCCAGGCCCACGACCGCCTGCAGCGCCTGCAGCATGTCCACGACCTCGCGGCGGGTCATCAGACGGATGTACGCGCCGCGATGCCGGCTCAGCGCGACGATGCCTTCGGCCGACAAGCGCTTCAGCGCCTCGCGTACCGGGCCGCGGCTGACGCGGTGATCACGCGTCATGTCCGCCTCGATCAAACGCTGCCCGGGCACGAAACGGCCCAGCAGGATGCCGTGCTTGATCGCATCCACCACCTGGTCCGGCGAACTCGGCCCATGGTTTTCCGCGTCGACCGGGGCCTCGACTTCGGGCTCGGCGGGGCGCACGCGCGACCGGGCCTTCGTGGCGCCCGTTTTTGAGGCACGCCGGCTCGTCGCAGTGGCGTTCATTCCCGGCTACTCCCTTTCCAAGATCCCCTGCCAACCTCCGGCGGCGTCCGGTGGCCTCCGTTGTTGGTCGGGCAATATTGTCCTACGCTCCGCCGACTTTCCATCCCGGACGGCACCTCGGGTCCGTTCGGGGAACAACCAGAATCTGGAGGCGGAATCATGGGTCGAGTGTCGGGCAAGGTCGTGCTGGTGACCGGTGCGGGCGATGGGATCGGCAAGGCTACGGCCAAGCTGTTCGCCAAGGAAGGCGCGAAGGTTTTCTGCGTGTCGCGCACCGCCTCCAAGCTCGAGGCCGTGGTCAAGGAGATCAAGGCGGCCGGCGGAGATGCCGCGTTCGCCGCTGCCGACCTCGCGAAGTTCGACGAAGCGGAGAAGGCCTTCAAGGCGTCACTCGCCGCCTACGGCCGCATCGACACCCTGGTGAACGCGGCCGGCGTGGGCTACAGCTGGGAAGAGAAGAGCCCCGGCTCGATGGCCGAGACCGCCACCTGCGAGCCCGAGAAGTGGCGCGAGGTGATGAGCATCAACCTCGACTCCCTGTTCTACATGTGCCGGCTCGCGATCCCGCAGATGCAGAAGCAGGGCGGCGGCGTGATCGTGAACGTGGCCTCGATCTACGGAATGATGGGCGTGCCCAACGCGCACGCCTACACGGCGTCCAAGGGCGCGATCATCAACTACACGCGCTCGCTCGCCGTCACTTACATCAAGGACAACATCCGCTCGAACTGCCTGTGCCCGGGCTTCATCGACACCGGCATGGTCGCGTCGGTGACGCCGCTGTTCAAGGATCCGGCGATCGGAAAGTCGATCTCCCCGTCCGCGCGTCCCGGCACGCCCGAAGAGATGGCGTACTCATGCCTGTTCCTCGGCTGCGACGAGTCCAGCTACTGCAACGGAACGATGCTGGTGGCCGACGGCGGCAGCCTCGCTCAGTAGCCCCCATAGGCCACGTAGCGCCGACGCAGTCCGGGAATCCTCCGACTCAATCGAGTAGCGCACCCCGGACTTCGTCCCGGCCACGGGATTGTGCGCGCTGCCACTCCGGTGGCGCCCACAAGTGTTTCAAGCGCTGCAACAACGGCCCGCGCGTGAACACGTCGCGCCACATGTCGGCGAATTCGTGGAAGTTCAGCACCAGGATGTTGCCGCTGTGCGGCTGGCGCGTGGCGATGCCGTACTCGACCTTCTCCTGTTCTTCCTCGTAGGTACCGAACCAGCGATCGAACAGAATCAGCACGCCGCCGTAGTTCTTGTCGATGTACTGCGCGTTGCGTCCGTGATGCACGCGATGGTTCGATGGCGTGTCGAACACGTACTCGATCCACCTCGGCAGCTTGCCCACGCTCTCGGTGTGCACGAAGTACTGGTAGCAGAGGTCCACCGCGTACAGGAAGAACACCACCGGAGGCGGCACGCCCAGGAAGATCAGCGGGCAGAAGAACAGCCACCAGCCGGTGATCGAGTACAGCAGGCTCTGGCGCATCGCCGTCGTGAAGTTCATGCGCTCGCTGCTGTGGTGCACCACGTGCGCCGACCAGAACCAGCGCACGCGATGGCTGGTGCGATGAAACCAGTAGTAGCAGAACTCCACGCCGATGAAGATCGGCAGCACCGTCCAGGCGTTCACCGGCACGTCGAACAGGCGGTGCTGGTAGATCCACGTGGTCGCCACGCCGGTGATCAACAGATGCGCGCCGAGTTCGAACACCTGGTAGCTGCCGCCGAGCGAGAGGTTGGCGACGATGTCGCGCCACTCGAACTGCGCGCGCTTGCCGCGACCCCGCATGACCTGCCACTCGATGACGAACGCGACCAGGAACACCGGCGACATGCCGATCAGCAACACCTGCTTCCAGTCCACGTCGGGTCCGAGCATCTGCACCAGGGTTTCCACGTCGCGCTCCTCTTTCTTCGATCGTTCTGATGACGCCATCCTCGGACGAAGCGCTCGCGTAGGATTGACCGGGCCCGCCTAGTTTTTGACACTTCTCGCCATGGCGATCGCCAGCCCTCGTCCTTCGACCGCCCGCGGCGTGGTTCCCGCCAGCTACGTGCGCCTGCTCTACGAATATCTCGAGAGCAGGGCGGTCGACGCGGCGAAACTGCTCGGCGAAGCCGCACCGGAACCGAACGGGCCCGCGCCGGGTCGCTATCCCGTTGAGCGCTGGCGGCGTCATCTCGAGGCCGCGGCCGAGCATCTGCACGACGACAATCTGGGTCTGCACCTCGGCCGCACCGTGACGCCGCGGCATTTCGGCGTGATGGGCTACGTGCTGCTCGCTTGCGGGACGCTCGGCGCGGCGCTGACGCGCCTGCACCGCTACCAGCGCCTGGTCTACGACGTCAGCCCGATGCGCATCGAGGCTCGGGGCCCGAGCGTCACGCTGGAGTGGGGCGTGGAAAACGGCCGGCCGGGACGCCTGGTGGACGAGACCGCGATCACCGCGCTGGTGCAGTTCGCACGCGACGTGACCGGCGCCGCCGAAACCAAGATCGACGCGGTGCACTTCGTCAACGAACCTCCGCGCTCGCTGGCGCCCTACCGGCGCTACTTCGGCGGCGAGGTGCTGTTCCAACAGGAGGCGACGCGGGTGCGCCTGCCGCTGTCGCTGCTGGCCAAGCCACTGAGACAACCAGACGCCGCGCTGCTGGATCTGCTGGAACGACAGGCCGAATCCCTGCTTGCGGAACTGCCGGATGCCGGCAACCTGGAGCAGGCCGTCCGGCGCGCGGTGGCCGCGAGTGCGCGCGAAGGCGAGGTCACGCTCGAACGCATCGCCAGCGCGCTGCATACCTCGCCGCGCACCCTTCACCGCCGACTCGATGCGCTGGCACTGGGCTTTCGCGAATTGCGCGATGACACCCGGCGGCGCCTGGCCGAACAGCACCTCGCCGATCCTGGAATGGGCATAGCCGAAGTCGCGCTGCTGCTGGGTTACTCCGAACAGAGCGCCTTCACCCGCGCATTCAAGCGATGGACCGGCGCTACACCGATGGCGTTCCGCCAGGCCGCACGGGCCGGCCGCGCGCCGTGATGCACGGCCTCTGCGACGCGCGGACGATCAGGCCGCGATCCGTCCGACATCGCTGCTCCGCATGACCGCCTCCAGGATGCAGGCCCGGGCACCCTGCGCCGGGTGGAGCCACTGCGCGAGAATGGGATGAAGGCCTGCGCGGGGCGCAGCGCATCGATGCCGGCCTCCTCCTCGATCA
>CAZXXM010000331.1:0-4222 GCA_964644715.1 uncultured Salinisphaerales bacterium | reverse complement strand
GCGCCAGCGCCCGCTCCAGCGCGGGGTAATCGGCGGCGATCGCCAGTCCCAGGTAGGCGAGCATGCCCAGGCCGGCGACGGCGACCAGCAGTCGGTTGCGGCCGGATAGCAGGCGGGGTTCGAGGGTGGACATCGACGGGAAGATGGCGACGGAGGCCGCAGCCTATTTGACCGTATTTCGATGCGGGGTCAATCGAGGCGGCCTTTCGTCGCGAAAACACGAACCCGCCAAACGTAGCCCGGACGAAGTCCGGGGTTGCGCTCTGTTTTGCGAGGAGAACCCCGGGCTTCGCCCGGGCTACGGTGCTGCGAACTGCCGAACGAGGTCAGGACAGGTAGGTGTAGCCGGTCAGCCCCGCCTCGAGTTCGGCCAGCAGCCCGTCCCGCTGCGCCGGCGGCAGGTCGATCGCGTCCAGCTTGCGGCGGTAGCTCTGCGCCAGGGACTCGGGGGCGAGATGCACGTAGCGCAGCAGCTCGTCGGTGCGATCGCCGTGCTCGTGCGCTTCCAGCTTCCAGCCTTCCGGCTCAGCCGCATCGAGCACCACGTTGACGGCATTGGTGTCGCCGAACAGGTTGTGGATGTCGCCGAGGATTTCCTGATACGCGCCGACCATGAAGAAGCCGAGCAGGTAGGGCTCGCCTTCGCGCAGCGCGTGCAGCGCGAGCGTCGGCGTCAGGCCTTCGCGATCGACGTAGGCATCGAGGCGGCCGTCCGAATCGCAGGTCAGGTCGCACAGCCGCGTGCGCTGCTCGGGCTTCTCCGTCAGCCGATGGATCGGCACGATCGGAAACACCTGGTCGATGGCCCAGGAATCCGGCACCGACTGGAACACGGAGAAGTTGCAGAAGTACTTGGCGCTGAGCTTCTCGCGCAGTTCGTCCAGCGTCTCGCGATGCGCGCGGATGTCCGGATCGAGCAGCGGGATCACCGCCCGCGCGACGGCGTACGACGCCTGCTCGGCCCAGGCCCGCTGCGGCAGCGACAGCTTGCCCTCGCTGTACAGCACGTGGGCTTCACCGAGCAGCGTGCGGGCCTCGAACAGGCTTTCCAGCGGGCCGCGTTCGACGACTTCGCCGAGCAGGTCCTGCAATTCGTGCAGCACCGCGGGCGCATCGGCGGCCGGTGCCGCGACGTCGCCACCGCCGATGATTTCCTGGTCGACGACGTTGGCGATCAGCACCGCATGGTGCGCGGTCAGCGCACGCCCGGATTCGCTGATCAGGTTGGGTTCGGGTTCGCCGGACTCGGCGCAGACTTCCTGCAAGGTGCGCACGATGCTGCGCGCGTACTCGCGCACCGAGTAGTTCATCGAGCAGTAGCTGCGCGAGCGCGTGCCCTCGTAGTCCACGCCCAGGCCGCCGCCGACGTCGACCACGTCCACCGGCGCGCCGAGGCGGCGCAACTCGACGTAGAAGCGCGAGGCCTCGCGCATGCCGCGCGCGACGTCCTGCACGTTGGCCACCTGCGAGCCGAGATGGAAATGCACCATCCGCACGGCGTCGATGCGGCCGGCAGCGCGCATCATCTCCAGGGCCTCGAGGACCTGGGGCGTCGCGAGCCCGAACTTGGACTTCTCGCCGCCGGTGTTCTGCTGCGAGGAATCCGAATGGCTGGCCAGTCGCACGCGCAGTCCGATCAGCGGCGCCACGTCCAGCGCGCGGGCTTCCTCGATGACCAGCGGCAGCTCGGAGAGCTTCTCCACGACGATGTAGACGCGGTGCCCCAGCTTCTGCCCGATCAGCGCCCGGCGGATGTAGGCGCGGTCCTTGTAGCCGTTGCAGACGATCACGCTGCCGGGCCGCGCCAGTCCGAGCACGGCCGCCAGTTCCGGCTTGGAGCCGGCCTCGATGCCGACGCGGTCGCCCCCGTGGCCCAGGATGGCCTCGACGACGCTGCCCTGCTGATTGACCTTGATCGGATAGACGCCGGTGTAGCGGCCGGAGTAGCCGTACTCGCCGATGACGGTGGCGAAGGCATCGCCAAGGGCATCGACGCGATCGCGCAGGATGTCGGTGAAACGCACGAGCACCGGTAGTTCGAGGCCCTCGCCGGGCAGGCGGCGCGCCAGTTCGTACAGGTCGATCGACGCGTTCGAACGCTCGCGGAACGGACGCACGACGACGTTGCCCGTATCGGCGACGTCGAAGTAGCCCTCGCCCCAGTTGGCCATGTTGTAGAGGGCGCGAGCCTGCGCCGGAGTCCAGGGTTTCACGAGGGCGTCACCGAATGCGGAAGGGGCGAGCCGTATACTCGCGGCTCGCAATTTTAGGCGGACGGCGTCGAGGATGCCGCCCGCCGACATCCTATGACGATCCTAGGGGCTTGAAGATGACGCTGGACAAGAGCTGGTTTTCGGAAGCGGTGGAGGCCACCGGCACGGCGTTCGCGCTCAAGGGTCAGAAGCTGCACGAGGAGCAGACGCCGTACCAGAAGATCGAGATCTGGGACACGCGGACCTTCGGCTACCTGATGACCATCGACGGCTGCACGATGGTGTCGACGCGCGACAATTTCCTCTATCACGAGATGATGTCGCACGTGGCGCTGAACTCGCACCCCGATCCGCAGAACGTCGTGATCGTCGGTGGCGGCGACTGCGGCACGCTCAGCGAGGTGCTCAAGCATCCGGAAGTGAAGTCGGCCACCCAGGTCGAGATCGACGAGCGCGTGACGCGCCTGTCCGAGCAGTATTTCCCCGAGCTGTGCACGCGCAACGCCGATCCGCGCGCCACGCTGTTCTTCGGCGACGGCATCCAGTGGATGAAGGACGCAAAGCCTGGGTCGATCGACCTGATCATCATCGACTCGACGGATCCGGTCGGTCCGGCCGAAGGCCTGTTCGGAAAGCGCTTCTACCTGGACTGCATCAAGGCACTCAAGCCGGACGGCATGCTGGTCCAGCAGTCGGAGTCGCCGCTGCTGCACCTGGACCTGATCCAGCAGATGCATGCCGCGATGCGCGAGGCGGGGTT
This sequence comes from uncultured Salinisphaerales bacterium, assembly GCA_964644715.1. Taxonomy (GTDB): domain Bacteria; phylum Pseudomonadota; class Gammaproteobacteria; order Nevskiales; family Nevskiaceae; genus Panacagrimonas. Next base: position 1,249 of record CAZXXM010000331.1, on the reverse strand, counting down.
CGCGCGCACTCACCTGTTCCACTATCCGCAGACGATCTATCCCTCGGGCTGGTGGTCCGGCTCCATCGCGACCAAGTCCGATGCGGCGTTGCTCGAGCGGCTCGACGAGCCGACGCTGCGCAAGCTGGAAACGCGGTTCTACAACCCGCGCACGCATCGCGCCGCGTTCGCGCTGCCGACGTTCGTCGAGGAAGCATTGGGATAAAGGACTCCGCGTCCTTACGACGGCCGGCCCGGGCGCTATGCTGAGCCCCGGGCCCTTCCGGTAGCCGCATCATGAGCACCAGCACCATCGCAGCCGCCAGAGAAATCGTGGCGGCATCCATCGCGGTCAAGCAGGACATCCTGTCCGACGATCGCCTCCTCGAAGCGATCGTCGACGTCGCACTCCGCATCGAGGCGGCGTTCCGCCGTGGCAACAAGGTGATGCTGGCCGGCAACGGCGGCTCGGCGGCGGACGCGCAGCACATCGCGGCGGAATTCGTCAGTCGCTTCGACTACGACCGGCCGGGCCTGCCGTCGATCGCGCTGTCCACGGATACCTCGATGCTCACCGCGATCGGCAACGACTACGGCTACGAGCATCTCTTCGCGCGCCAGGTCGAAGCCAACGGACGCGAGGGCGACGTGTTCATCGCCATCTCCACGTCCGGCAATTCGAAGAACGTGCTGCGCGCGGTGGAGGCCTGCAAGAGCCGCGGCATCGAAACGGTCGCGCTGTGCGGGAACGCCGGCAGGCTGCGCGAGGTCTGCGACCACGCCATCGCCGTTCCCTCGACGCACACGCCGCGCATCCAGGAAAGCCACATCCTGATCGGGCACGTGATCTGCGGGCTGGTCGAGGATTCGATCTGGGGCGCGACGCACAAACCCAAGCCAGCCCGATAGCCGTAGCCCGGACGCAGTCCGGGGTTTCACTCGCAAATCGAGACGCAACCCCGGACTTCGTCCGGGCTACGCAGGTCAGCTCGCAGCGACGAGCCGCTTGAGGGCGACGCCCGGATTCGGCTGCCGCATCAGCGACTCGCCCACCAGGAAGCGCTGCACGCCGGCGCCGAGCATGCGCTGCACGTCGGCCGGGGTGCCGATGCCGCTCTCGGTGACGACCTCGTGTCCGGGTGGCAGCCAGGGCAGAAGGTCGAGTGTGGTTTCCAGCCGCGTTTCGAAGCTGCGCAGGTTTCGGTTGTTGATGCCGATCAGCAGACCGTTTCCGAGTCTTGCGCCCAGCACGGCGTTCAGTTCACTGCGG
>CAZXXM010000330.1:0-4230 GCA_964644715.1 uncultured Salinisphaerales bacterium | reverse complement strand
GTCGAAGGACTCCGGGGTCTGGATGATGCCGGACCAATGTAGGCCCCGGCAGACCAGGGGGCACTCCGGGTCTTGCGGTCGAATTCGATCAGCGGGGCTACGGCTACTGGCTACTCCGGCTGACTCCTCACCCGCTCCACCGCCTTCAACCAACCGGCATACGACGCATCCGCCTTCTTCGGATCGAGCGCGGGCTCGAAACGCGCTTCGGCTTCCCAGAGCTTCGAGATGCTGTCGAGCGAGTCGTACACGCCGGCCTGCAGGCCGGCCGCGAACGCCGCGCCGAGCGCGGTGGTTTCGACTGTTGCGGGCCGCACGACGGCGACCTGAAGGATGTCGGCCAGAGACTGCGTGACGAAATCGTTGACCACCATGCCGCCGTCCACGCGCAGCTCGGTGGCTTCGCGCGCGTCCTCGCGCATGGCGGTCATCAGGTCGCGCGTCTGGTAGCAGACGCTCTCCAGCGCGGCGCGCACGATGTGAGCGATGCCGGAGTTGCGCGTCAGGCCCAGGATGGCGCCTCGCGCCTGCGGATCCCAGTACGGCGCGCCGAGGCCGGTGAACGCGGGGACCAGGTACACGCCCTCGGTGTCGTCGATCGAGCGCGCGAGCTTCTCGGTATCCCCGGCCGACTCGATCAGGTGCACCGCGTCGCGCAGCCACTGCACGGCGGCGCCGGCCACGAAGATGCTGCCCTCGAGCGCGTACGTGGTCTTGCCGCCGAAGCGGTAGGCCACCGTCGACAGCAGCTTGTTGCGGCTGCGCACGAAGGTGTCGCCGGTATTGAGCACCATGAAGCAGCCGGTGCCGTACGTGCTCTTGATCATGCCCGGCGCGAAACAAGCCTGGCCGACCGTGGCGGCCTGCTGGTCGCCGAGCATGCCGCGGATGGGCACCGCGGCGCCGAGCAGATCGGCGGACACGGTGCCGAACTCGGCCGCGCAGTCCTTCACCTCGGGCAGCAGCGCGCGCGGCACCTTGAAGAAGTCCAGAAGCTCGTCGTCCCAGTCCTGCGTCTTGAGGTTGAACAGCGCCGTGCGCGAGGCATTGCTGGCGTCGGTGGCGTGCACCTTGCCACCGGTGAGCGTCCACAGCAGCCAGCAGTCGATCGTGCCGAACGCGAGTTCGCCGCGTTCGGCGCGCGCGCGGGCACCGTCCACGTGCTCGAGCATCCACGCGATCTTGGTGCCGGAGAAATACGGGTCGAGCAGCAGGCCGGTGCGCTCCGACAACCATTCGCTGCGCTCGGCGTGCCGGGCGCAGAAGTCCGCCGTGCGGCGGTCCTGCCAGACGATGGCCGGGTGGATCGGCTTGCCGGTCTTGCGGTCCCAGATCACCACGGTTTCGCGCTGGTTGGTGATGCCGATGCCCGCGACGTCGCGCGCCGAGAGCTTCGCGGCCTTCAGCGCGCCCTGCGCGCAGACGACGGCGTGGTCGCGGATCTGCTCGGCGTCGTGCTCCACCCAGCCGGGCTTGGGGAAGGATTGCGGCAGCTCGACCTGGTGCGTGCCGAGCTTGTGGCCCTTGGCATCGAACACGATGGCGCGAGTACTGGTGGTGCCCTGATCGATGGCGAGCAAGGCCTTCATGCCGCACCTCCGGCGTTCTGCCCGCGGAGTCTGGACGAACCCCGGGTTCGCCTCGATTTGCGAGCGACAGGCCGGACTTCATCCAGGTGATGCACAAGGGCTACCGGATACACGGCGCTCATGGATTGACCTCCTTGGTTGTGGAAGACTGCGCCGATCTCTATCGAGATGCGCCGGCCCAGGCGTACAGAAACGGAAACTACCCTTTGAGTGCGACCGAGTTCCAGCTGAAGGTGCGCAACGGCGTCGCATTCGTGCGGGCATGGCTGCCCTCGGCCGCGCCGCGCGCCTGCGTGCAGATCGTGCACGGCATGTCCGAACATGGCGGCCGCTACGCGCGCTTCGCCACGGCACTGACGAAAGCCGGCTACGCGGTGTTCGCACACGATTTGCCCGGTCACGGTCGCACGGCGCGTGCCCCGGACGAGCTCGGGCACTTCGCCGACGAGCACGGCTGGCCGCTGGCGCTGCAATCGATCCGCGCGGTGCAGGTGGAGATGCGCGAACGCTATCCCGGCGTGCCGCTGATGCTGTTCGGTCACAGCATGGGCGCGCTGCTGTCGCAGGACTACATCGTCCACCACGGGCGCGACATCCATGCCTGCGTGCTGTCGTCGACCACCGGCAACATGGGCCCGATGCGCGCGATCGGCGCCGCGCTGATGAACGCGGAGATCGCCTGGGGCGGACCGCGCCACCGCAGCGCGCTGGCCGAGCGCCTGTCGTTCGGCAAGTTCAACCGGCGCTTCAAGCCGAATCGCACGGCCTTCGACTGGCTGTCGCGCGACGCGGCCGAAGTGGACGCCTACGTCAACGATCCGCGCTGCGGCTTTCGCGCCTCGTCCGGCCTGTGGTCCGACCTGCTCGCCTACGGCGCGCGGCTGCGCGAGCCGGCGCGGCTCGCCCGCATTCCCAAGCAGCTGCCGGTGCTGATCATCGCCGGCACCGACGACGCGGCCACGCACGGCGCACGCGGGCCCAGCATTCTCGAACGAGCCTACGCAGGCGCCGGGCTCAAGGACGTGACGCTCAAGATCTACGAGGGCGGCCGCCACGAACTGCTCAACGACGCTTGCCGCGAACAGGTCACGTCCGACGTCGTCGAATGGCTGAACGCGCGTTCCGCCGCGCGCAGCGCTTGAGCACGCAACCGGCGCGCCGCGCGCTGCTGGCGGGACTCGCGCTGTCGCCGATGCTGGCGCTGGCGGCGCCGCCCAAGGCCGAGCGCTGGGACCGCTGGACGCGCAACGATCCGGCAGCGCCGCGCGTGCTCAATCACACCTTGTGGACGCAGTTCCTCGGTCGTTACGTGGTGACCGGTGCCGATGGCATCGCGCGCGTGCGCTACAGCGCGGTCAGCAGCGAGGATCGCGGCTACCTGCGCGTCTATCTCGATCAGCTTCAGCGCACCGAGGTGTCGAAGCTGCGTCCGGACGAGCAGCTCGCGTACTGGATCAACCTGTACAACGCGCACACCGTCAAGCTGGTGATCGAGCGCTATCCACTGGTCAGCATCCTGTCGATCGAGATCTCGCCGGGCCTGTTCGCCAAGGGGCCCTGGGGCGCGAACATGCTCAAGGTCGAGGACGAGACGCTGTCGCTCGACGACATCGAGCACCGCATCCTGCGGCCGATCTGGCATGACCCGCGCACCGCCTACGCGCTGTGCCGCGGCGCCATCGGCAGTCCGAACCTCGGCAGCGAGGCCTACACGGCGTCGAACGCGGACGTGATGCTCGACGGCGCCGCGCGGGCCTTCGTGAATCATCCGCGCGGCGCACGCATCGACGAGAAGGGACGGCTGCAGGTGTCGAGCCTGTACGAGTGGCTGCGGCCGGACTTCGGCGCGAAGGACGTCGACGTCATCGCGCACCTGCGGCAGTACGCGTCGCCGGCGCTGGCGGAATCGCTCGCGAACCTGACGCGCATCGGTGGCGACACGTTCGACTGGAAACTCAACGACGAAGCCGCCCCCTCCCCGTAGCCCGGACGCAGTCCGGGGCCGTGGCCACGTCTCCGCGTCGAAAACCCGGCGCCACGCGACGCGATCCTGACGTCAGCGACGGATTTCCTGCGCCGGCACCCGACTGACGAGTCGGTCGGCTTGGCGGCCATCGGCTTCGGACCACCGCTCGTCTCCGGCATCGCCGAAGCGCTGCCGTCCGTCTGCGTCGCCGAAACAATCACGTGCCGTCCTCTATGAATGGTCTACCGGAGGGCGGCAGCGCAGACACCTCCCAAAGACCTCACGAAACGTCGTGCAGCGTCTCTGGAAAGGTCCGCATCCACCATTCGGAAATTCCGCTTCGTTTCCAGATTGGAGGATTCCCATGCGCAAGATTTCGATGCTTCTCGCTGCTACCGCTCTGTTCGGCGCCGCTTCCGCACAGGCGGCCAACCCGGGCGGTCTGCCCGCCATCGGCGGCCTCACGTCGTCGCTCGGCGGCGCGCTGAATGGCCTGCCGGTGATCGGTTCGGTGGCCGGCTCGCTGACCGGTGCCGTCGGTGGCGGCACGGCCGGCCTGCCGGTGCTCGGCGGCGCGCTGAGCGGCTCGGCCGGCGGCGCCCTTGCCGGCCTGCCCGTCATCGGCGGCACGCTGTCGGGCAGCCTGCCCGGCCTCGATGGCCTGCCGGTCGTCGG
>CAZXXM010000329.1:0-4246 GCA_964644715.1 uncultured Salinisphaerales bacterium | reverse complement strand
TGCGGCCAGGCAGGCGGTGAACAGGTTCACGCCCAGCCACAGCGCGCGGCGCCGCGCCGCCTTGCGCACGGGTGCGAACAGATCCTCGTCCTCGTCCAGGCCGGCCATGGCCATCAGGTTGTGGTCGGCCTCGGCACGGATGACGTCGACGACGTCGTCCACCGTGATGCGGCCGAGCAGGATGCCCTTCTCGTTGACCACCGGCGCGGACACGAGGTCCGCGTTCTCGAAACGCAGCGCCACCTCGCGGTCGGACAGGGTATCCAGGAAGGGCTCGCGCTCGTGCTCCATCACCGCCTGCACCAGCGAATCCGGGTCGCGGGTCAGTATCTTGTCCAGCGGCAGGGTGCCCAGGTAAGCGCCGTAGCGGTCCACCACGAACAGCGCATCGGTGTGCGACGGCAGCTCGCCGCGCAGGCGCAGGTAACGCTGCACCACGTCCAGCGACACGTCCGGGCGTACCGTGACGGTGTCGGTGTTCATCAGGCCGCCGGCGGTGTCCGGCTCGTACACCAGCACGGCTTCCAGGCGCGCGCGGTCGGCGTCCGACAAGGCCCGCATGACCTGGCGGGTGACCGTTTCGGGCAGCGAATCGACGAAATCTGCCAGGTCGTCGATGTCGAGTTCTTCGGCCGCCGCCACCAGTTCGGCGGTGTCCATCTGGCGGATCAGGCCGTCACGCACGTCCTCGGGCAGATGCAGCAGCACCTGGCCGTCGTCGGCCGGGTCGACCATCTCCCAGACCAGGTTGCGCTCGCGCTCGGGCAGTGCCGCGAGCAGCTTGGCCACCTCCGAGGGATTCAGCGAGGCCAGCTGCCGCTTCACCGGGGCCCAGCGGCCGCTGTCGAGCGCCGCACGGAGGCGGAGAACGCGCGATTCGGCTTCCGAGTTGGCCATGGCGGAAGAAGACGGCAAAAAAGGGTGGCGACCCTAGCTGCTGGGACACGATACGTCCAGCGGAAAAAACGTCCAGGTCAGCCCCCATAACCCGGACGAAGTCCGGGGTTGCGCCACCTGAAGAGTGTCACCCCGGACGTCGTCCGGGCTACGGGGCGTCAGCCGGTGCGGAAATCGCGCACGCCCACCGCTTTGCCGCTGTCGTCGCAGGTTTCGAGACGCACCGTGAAGCCCCACAGGCGCGACAGATGGCGCAGCACTTCCTCCGCCTCTGCGGCCAGCGGACGGTTGCGATGACGCCGGTGCTGAACCGTCAGCGAGCGGTCGCCGCGGCGGTCGTAGCGCGTGACCTGGATGTCGGGCACCGAGAAGTCGCGGTTGTACTGGCTGGCGAACAGACGGCGCAGGCGGCGATAGCCCTGCTCGTTGTGGATGCTGTCCACCGTCAGATGATCGTCGGTCTCGTGGTCGGCCACCGCGAACAGATGGAATTCGCGGATCAGCCGCGGCGACAGGTACTGGGCGATGAACGACTCGTCCTTGTAGTTGCGCATCGCGAAGTCGAGCACCTTCTGCCAGTCGCCTCCGGCGATGTCGGGGAACCACTCGCGGTCCTCGTCGGTGGGGCTTTCGCAGATGCGGCGGATGTCGCTCATCATCGCGAAGCCCAGCGCGTAGGGATTCACGCCGCCGTAGCCGCGCTGGTCGAAACCGCGCTGCGTCACCACGTTGGTGTGCGACTGCAGGCATTCGAGCATGAAGCCCGCGTCGACCAGTCCCTTGTCGAAAAGGCGGTTGAGCAGCGTGTAATGCCAGAACGTGGCCCAGCCCTCGTTCATGATCTTGGTCTGGCCCTGCGGGTAGAAGTACTGCGCCATCTTGCGCGTGATGCGCACCAGCTCGCGCTGCCAGGGCTCGAGCTTCGGCGAATGCTTCTCGACGAAATACAGCAGGTTCTCCTGCGGCTCGCCCGGGAACTGGGCCTCGCCGGCGCGCCGTTCGCCCTTGCGCTTCTGCGGCACGGTGCGCCAGATGTCGTCGAAGCGCTTCCAGTTGTATTCCTCGCGCTCGCGCACGCGGTTCTGCTCTTCCTCGGCGGAGAGCTGCGGCGGCTGGCGGTAGCGGTCGATGCCGTGGCTCATCAGCGCATGGCAGGAGTCGAGCGTCTCCTCGACGGCTTGCATGCCGTAGCGCTCCTCGCACTCGAGCACATAGCGGCGCGCGAACACCATGTAGTCGATGATCGAGTCCGCGTCGGTCCATTGCCGGAACAGGTAGTTGTTCTTGAAGAAGCTGTTGTGACCGTAGCAGGCGTGCGCGATGACCAGCGCCTGCATCGCCATCGTGTTCTCCTCCATCAGGTAGGAGATGCACGGATTCGAGTTGATGACGATCTCGTAGGCCAGGCCGCGCGCGCCCTTGCGATACGCATCTTCGTTGCGGATGAATTCCTTGCCGTAGCTCCAGTGCGGATAGCCGATCGGCAGGCCCACCGAGGCGTAGGCATCGAGCATCTGCTCGCTGGCGATGATCTCGATCTGGTTGGGATAGGTGTCGAGCTTGAACTCGTTGTGAGCGATGTCCTTGATCGCCGCGTCGTAGCGCGTGATCAGATCGAACGTCCACTCGGCGCCGGTGGACAGATATCCGGGTCCGCCGTCGGCGCTCATGGCAATTCCCGGTAGGGTGCGCTGTGCGCACCGCTCGTCATGGCCAGGGGCATCCGCGTGCGCACGGCGCACCCTACGGGCCGGCGGTGTTTCATACCAACGCCTCCTTCTTGAACAGCTCCCGCAGCACCGGATAGACGTCGCCGCGCGAGGTGACGCTCTTCATCGCGAACCTCGGCGACTCGATGCGCGCGTAGGCATAGGACAGCGGGCTGGTGTGATCCGCGTCGTCCGGAACCTCGATGTAGGCGTAGTAGCGGCATAGCGGCAGGATCTGGTCGGCCAGCAGCGCGCGGCTCTTCTCGGGATCCGCACCGAAGGCGTCACCGTCGGAAACCTGCGCGCCGTAGATGTTGTATCCGTCCGCCGGATAGCGCTCGGCGACGATCTCGTTCATCAGCTTGAGTGCCGACTGCACGACGGTGCCGCCACTCTGCGCATCGTGGAAGAAGCGCTGCTCGTCGACCTCCTCGGCGTTGTCGGTGTGGCGGATGAAGACGATCTCCACCTTCTCGTACTTGCGCGACAGGAACAGGTACAGCAGCGTGAAGAAGCGCTTGGCCAGATCCTTCTTCTCCTCGGTCATCGAGGCGGACACGTCCATCAGGCAGAACATGACGGCGCGCGAGATCGGCTGCGGCACCTTCACGCGGTGACGGAAGCGCAGGTCGATCTCGTCGAGGAACGGCACGCGCTTGATGCGCGCCTTCAGCTCCGCGATCTGCGTTTCGATGCCGGCGCGCGCGACCAGATCGTCTTCACGGGCCTCGGCCGCCTCGAGCGCGGCGATCTCGCGATGGAGCGGTGCCGAAAGCGCCACGCGCCGTGCCATCGCATTGCGCAGCGAGCGCGGCACCGAGAGGTTCGCCGGGACGCCGCTGGGCGTGTAGCCCGCGCGCTGCATCTTGAAGTCCTTGATCTCCGTGACGTAGTTGCGCACCAGGTGCGGCAGCTCCAGGTCGTCGAAGAACAGGTTCATGAACTCTTCGCGCGACAGCGAGAACGTGAAGTCGTCCTGGCTGCCGTCGCCATCGCCCTCTCCCGAACCACCGCCTCCGCCGCCCTGGCCCTTGGGGCGGGGGATGCGATCGCCGGCGTTGAACGAGTGGTTGCCCGGGTGGACGTATTCGTGGTCGCCCCCGGGACCGTGGCGGAACGTCGGCTCCTTGATGTCGCGCGTCGGAATGCTGACGTCGCCACCCTGTTCCATGTCGGTGATGCCGCGCCGCGCGACGATGTCACTGACGGCGCGCTTGATCTGCTCCTTGTACCGACGGATGAAGCGAGCGCGGTTGGCCGCGCTCTTGTTGCGATCGTTCAGACGCCGATCGATGACGATCGACATGGTTCAGGGCTCCTTAGGCCGACTTGCGGACCCGCAGGTACCACTCGCTCAACAGGCGAACCTGCTTTTCCGTGTATCCCTTCGAGACCATGCGGCCGACGAAGTTCTCGTGCTTCTTCTTGTCCTCGTTGGAGGCCTTGGCGTTGAACGAGATCACCGGCAGCAGCTCTTCGGTGCTCGAGAACATCTTCTTCTCGATCACTTCGCGGAGCTTTTCGTAGCTGGTCCATCGAGGGTTCTTGCCGCCGTGCTGCGCGCGTGCGCGCAGCACGAAGTTCACGATCTCGTTGCGGAAGTCCGTCGGGTTGGCGGTGCCGGCGGGCGTTTAGATCGT
>CAZXXM010000328.1:0-4285 GCA_964644715.1 uncultured Salinisphaerales bacterium | reverse complement strand
GGGCCGTGAAGGACCCGACGTCCGGAAACCTCGACCGCGTGCAGGTGATCAAGGGCTGGACGCAGAACGGCCAGAGCTTCGAGAAGGTCTATGACGTCGTCTGGTCGGGCGACCGCAAGGCCGACAAATGGACGGGGCGCATTCCGGCCATCCGCAGCACGGTGGACCTCGAAAGGGCGACCTACACGAACGACGTTGGCTCCGCCGAGCTCAAGACAGTCTGGACGGATCCTGACTTCGACCCGAGCCAGCACGCCTTCTACTACGCGCGCGTGCTGGAGATCCCAACGCCACGGTGGACGCTGATTCAGGCTGTCAAGGCGGGCCTGCCTCCGCCCGACGTTGTGCCGCTTACCGGCCAGGAGCGCGCGTGGACGTCGCCGATCTGGTATGCGCCCAGCGCCGAAGCACGCAAGAGTGCGCCGGCGGGCACGACGGTGACGGAGCTCAAGAAGAAGGGCGCCACGGCGCTCAACGATGCGCAGCTGAAGTCGCTGATCACGGGCAAGGCATTCTGGGTGCGCAACAACGTGACGGGGGACCAGTTCAGCGCAAGCTTCACTGCCGAAGGACACATGAGCGTCTTTCACATCGGGCAGTACGCGCACGTCCCCAGCGGCTTTGGCAACGTGATGCGCGACGGCTACGACGGCACTACGGTTCCGTACAGGATCGCGGGCGGCAAGCTGATCACGTTCCTTTCGCAGGACCCTTACGCGGTCACCGTCTACAGGCTCGGGAACACGTACTACGGAGCGCGCAGCAACGAGTTCGGCTACGCGAACTATGAAATCACCGAGACGCCGCTGATCGCCGGCAATCCGGTGTTGGATCTGACCAATCAGTTATCGATGCAGCTCGGATTGACCGAGCAGCAGCGCAAGCAGTTCGCCCCGATCCTCAAGGACGAACTGAAGCAGCTCGGCGACCTGAAGAAGGACACCAAGCTGAGCGCGCTGAAGAAGGTCGAGCGTCTGCGAGAGATCGGAACGTCGTTCGACGCAAAGATGAAGCCGTTGCTGAATCCGGAGCAGCAGCAGAAGTTCGAGACATTGCGTGTGGAAGCGCGCCGCAAGCTGATCGAGACGATGGGGTCCGAGGCGATGAACAAGGCAAAGGACCGGCTGAAGGCCGAAGTGTCGAGCTTCACGGACGCACACAAGTGAGGCGCCGATGACTGCCACCCGCTACTCCACCAACGCAGCGACGGCCGACGGGTCACAGCCCTTCGTCAGGCAGCTGCTGCGTGAACCGTTGCTTCACTTCCTGCTGTTGGGCGCGCTGCTGTTTCTCGCCTATCGAACTTGGCCGCCGCCAGCGTCGGCCGAAGTTCCTTCCAGGCAGATCCAGTTGACGGTCGACCGGCTGACGCAGCTCACGTTGCAGTTCGAGTTGCAGTGGCGCCGGCCGCCCACGCCGGACGAGCTCGGCCGGCTTGTCGAAAACACCGTCCAGTCCGAGATTCTCTACCGCGAGGCGCTCGCTCTCGGTCTCGACAAGGACGATGAAATCGTCAAGCGCCGTATGGCCCAGAAGATGCAGTTTCTTGCCGAGGACGTCGCGGCCGCACGCGAACCCGACTGGCGGGGACGCTCGCCGACCGTTTCATGTTCCAGGAGTACTACCGCGATCGCGCGCCCGAGTATCTGGGCAAGGAGTTCGGGCCGCGGTTTGCAATGGCGATCACGCAAGTGGCGCCAGGCCAGTGGACCGGCCCTCTGGAATCGGGTTTCGGCTGGCATCTGGTCTATGTCGACACCGTGATTCCCGGACGGGTGCCGGACTTCGAAGAAGTCGAAGCGGAAGTCAAGGTCGCATGGCTCGGCGAGCAGAAAGCCGGTGGCGCCGCGCGAAGCCGTCACCGCGGCGACGACGCCATGTCGCGGTCATTTTTCGCCCGGAGTGCGGAGATCGTCGCGCTGGCGCTGTTCGTCTTCGCGAACGCGGCGGGTGCGCACGAGTCGCGGCCGGCCTATCTCGAAGTTACGGAAACGGCGCCAGATCAGTACCAGCTGATGTGGCGCACTCCGGTCCTTGCCGGCATGCGGTTGCCGGTCCGGCTACGCCTGCCGGCCGGGCTCGACGCCGACGAGCTCCACGTCCAGCGGCTTGCGGACTCGGTCGTCGAGCGGCGAAGCATCGATGCGCGCGGTACCGGCCTCGGCGGTCAGCGCATCGAATTCCCCGGGTTGCAGTTGACGATCACCGATGTGCTGGTGCGCGTGCAGCGGCTCGATGGCACCCACTCCACCGAGCTGGTACGCCCCTCACAGCCATGGTTCGAGTTCAGCGCGACGGCCGCGCCGCAACGGCCGATTGCGTTCGTCCGGCACGGAATCGGCCACATCGTGACCGGGATCGACCACCTGCTGTTCGTGTTCGGCTTGCTGCTGCTGGTACGTTCGCCCTGGATGCTGATCAAGACGATCACCGCTTTCACGCTGGCGCACAGCATCACGCTGGCGCTGGCGACGCTGGGCTATGTCGACGTGCCCGGTCCTCCGCTCGAAGCATCGATCGCGCTGTCAATTCTGTTCCTCGGGGTCGAAGTCGTGCGCGCATGGAACGGCGGCACGAGCTTTACGATCCGCAACCCATGGGTGGTCGCGTTCGCGTTCGGGCTGCTGCACGGATTCGGATTCGCCGGCGGCCTCGCCGCGATCGGTCTGCCAGCGGGCGAGGTTCCGCTCGCGCTGCTCTGGTTCAATGTCGGGGTCGAGCTGGGTCAGCTTGCCTTTGTGGGGGGCGTGCTGCTCCTCCTGCGCTCATTACGCGCGCTGAGGTCGGATCTTCCGGCACGCGCAGCCCTCGCTCCGGCCTACGTCATTGGAACAGCTGGCGCCTTCTGGACGATCGAGCGCGTGGTCATGATGGCCGGCGTTGCACAATAGCGAAACCGCCGGAATGTTGCCGGGCGCAGGACGCCGCGCTTACTGAAGCCGGATCTCGCCGTCAAAGTTGACGTTCAGCTTCAGGCCGGCAACTTCCAGGGTCACCCTGGCCGGAAACGATTCCGTACCCGAGATCGCGCGGGTCGCAATCGCCTTCGCCACGGCCTGTTCGATCTCGCGCTGCGAGCTGACGCCGACCATCTTCAGGAACTTGCGGATACTGAGGTTGAATGTTTCTTCGTCCATGGATTTCTCCCGTTGAGTGTTGAAACTGGTTTCTACAGCGCTGCGGAAATGCGCTGCAGGGCGTCGTGCAGGGTCGAGTCGTTCTTCGCAAAGCAGAAGCGGACCACCCGGCGGTCATAGGGCGTGTCGTAGAACACCGATACCGGGATGACCGCAACACCGTACCTGACGATCATCGTCTGCGCGAATTCAGGCTCGGGCTCGGAACTCAGCGCCGAGTAGTCCGCCAGCACGAAGTACGTGCCTTCGCAGGGCAGCACCCGGAACGGCGTGCGGCGCAGTCCGTCGACGAGCAGGTCGCGCTTGGCCTGGTAGTACGCCGGCAGGCCGAGGTAGGGCGACGGGTCCTGCAGGTACGCAGCAAAGGCGTGCTGCGCCGGTGTGTTGACGGCGAACACCATGAACTGATGCACCTTGCGGATCTCGGCGCTGATCGCAGCCGGCGCGCAGGCGTAGCCGACCTTCCACCCGGTGGTGTGGAATGTCTTGCCGAAGCTCGAGATCACGACCGTGCGCTCGGCAAGCTCAGGCGAGCGCATCAGCGACTGGTGCGGCACGCTGACCAGGATCGAGGGCAATGCCCAGGACGTGGCGCTCACCATCGATATCGGAAGGCAAGTTTCGCTCTACGCGTTCAACGACTGGGCTTTGGCCTTTGCCGGCAGCGTGGCCGACCTTTTCTCCACACGATCGCGTGCGACGCCGCCACCGGGCCTTTCCGAAGCAGCCATCGCGGCGCTAAAAACCCTGCGGCTTGGCGAACGCGTGACGCTCTCCGGGCGGATGGGCGAGATCGCGGGCTCAGGCGTGCTCGATCTTTCCCGCCTGCTGGGCAAGAGCGCCGCCGAACACAGGCAGTTCCTGCAGACGCCGCGGTTCGTGGCGCGCATCGAGGCGATCCAGCCCTCGAAGCAGAAGTAGAAAGGATTCCGAGGTGCCGTATTTTTCGTATGACTTCCCTTACAGCACCAAGAAGCTCCCCGTCTTCGCCGACAACATCGTAGCCTCCTCCCAGCACCTCGCCGCCACCGCGGGCCTGCGCATGCTGGCCAAGGGCGGCAACGCGGTCGATGCGGCGATCGCCAGCGCCATCGCCATCACCGTCGTCGAGCCTACGATGAACGGCATCGGCGCCGACGCCTTCTGCA
>CAZXXM010000327.1:0-4311 GCA_964644715.1 uncultured Salinisphaerales bacterium | reverse complement strand
AGCCTTGCTCGCGGCCCAGCGTGTTCCCCGCGAAGACGATGTCCTCGTCGGAGACTTCGATGCGATCGAAGCCGCTCACCGTCACCGGCTCGCTGCCATCGAGCAGCGGCGTCAGCACCAGGCTGCGACCGTCCGGCGCCAATTTCACCGTGCCGTCGAACGGCGCCTGGATCTCGGTGCCGCCGGTCTCGACCAGGTAGTGCGGCACGCGTTCCCAGCGCCACTGGTAGTCGATCTGCCGGCTCGCGTAGTACAGGCTCGAGCCCACCGCGAGCACCACCACGACCGCCGCCAGGTGGCCGATCCAGCCGTTTCGAAGCGCGGAGACCTCAGCCGTCAAGATTCTTCATCCACGCGGTGCTTTCGAACCAGCGCTTGTACAGCAGGTCGTAGGTGCCGTCGTTGCGGATCGCGTCGAGGAAGTTGTCGAGCCAGTTGAGGAAGTCCGGATCGCCCTTGCGGATCGCCCATCCCAGGTTCTCCTTGGTGAACGGCTCGGCGAGATGCGAGACGTTGCCGGCGTAGCGCTGCGCGTAAATCGCGTTGAACGGGAAATCGTAGATGAAGGCGTCGGCGCGGCCGTTGCGCACCTCGAGCGACGCGTCAGCTTCGCTCTCGAATCGCTTGAGCTGTGCCCGCGGAAAGAACCGTCGCGCCGCCAGATCGCCCGAGGTCCCGAGCTTGCTGGTGACCACGTACTTCGGATCGTTCAGCTGCGTGTACTGCGTGATCTGGCCTTCCCGCTTCTTCGCCAGCAGCGCGGTCTGGCCGATCACGATGTACGGCCGCGTGAAATTGACCTGCAGGTTGCGTTCGGGCGTGATCGTCATGCCACCCATCAGCAGATCGAACTTGTCGGTGAGCAGTGCCGGGATGATGCCGTCCCACTGCGTGTTGACGAAGCGCACCTTGACCTTCATCACCGAGGCCATCTTGCGCGCGAGGTCGACATCGAACCCGATCAGGTTGCCGTTGCGGTCGAGCATCTCGAACGGCATGTAGCCCGCTTCCAGTCCCACCCGCAGCTCGCCCCGCTTGAGGATCCGGTTGAGCGCGGACTGTTCCCACAGGCCGGGCTCGCGCGCACGGAGCAAGCCGGGAACCAAGAGCAACGGCAGCGCGAGGAAATGTCGACGTTGCACGACGCATCGCAGGGAGGAGACGTCCAGAGACTAGCACCGGCCGCGCGGCGATCTACACTGCCGTCGTGAACACGCTGGCGAAATCGCTGGACGGGATCGACGCACAGGTTCCTGCGATGCGCGAATCGCTCGTGCGCCTTGCGCGCCAGAACTCCGGCAGCTTCAACGTCGACGGCGTGAATGCCGTGGGTCGCGACATGGCCGCGCTGTTCGCGCCGCTGGGCGCGCCAGCCGAGTTCATCGATCTGCCGCCGTTCGCGTCGACCGGTGACGACGGGCGGTTGCAGGCACGGCCGGTCGGCCAGGCCGTGCGCATGCGGAAACGCCCGGACGCCCCGCTGCGCGTGTTCCTGTGCGGCCACCTGGATACCGTCTACGCGGCCGATTCGCCGTTCCAGGCCGTCACCGCAACCGCGGACGACGTGTTGCGCGGGCCCGGCGTCGCCGATCTGAAGGGCGGTCTGCTCGCGATGTGGGCGGCGCTCGCCGCGCTCGAACAATCGCCCCATCGCGATCGCATCGGCTGGGAAGTGCTGCTCAATCCGGATGAAGAAATCGGATCGGCATCGTCCGCGCCGCTGCTGGCCGAAGCGGCGGCGCACCATCACCTGGGCCTGGTCTACGAACCCGCCTTGCCGGACGGACACCTGGTCGGAGCGCGCAAGGGCAGCGGCAATTTCGACCTCATCGTGCGCGGACGTGCGGCTCATGCCGGCCGCGACTTCCTGGCGGGGCGCAACGCGCTGACCGCCTGCGCCCGGCTCCTCGCCGGGGTCGACGCGCTCAATGGCCAACGCGAGGGCGTCACGATCAACCCGGGCTACCTGCACGGCGGCGGCGCACTGAACATCGTGCCCGACCTCGCGGTGTTCAAGTTCAACGTGCGCACCGCGGGTCCCGATGACGGCGGCTGGCTGCACGAGCAGCTGGACACGTTATTGACGCGGGCGAACGCGGACGAAGGCATTTCGGTGGAACTTCGCGGCGGATTCACACGCCCGGCCAAACCCTTTGACGAGCGCAACCGGAAACTCGCCGGCCTGATCGCCGATTGCGGTCACGCGCTCGGCCTGTCGCTCGAATTCAAGCCGACCGGTGGCTGCTGCGACGGCAACAACCTGCACGCGGCGGGGCTGCCGAACATCGACAACCTCGGCGTCGTCGGCGGCGACATCCATTCCGAGCGCGAATGGATGCGCGTCTCGAGCCTGGCCGAGCGCGCAAAGCTGTCGGCTCTGTTGTTGCTGCGCCTGGCGTCCGGGGAACTCGCGTGGAGCTGAGATCGCATACCAGCCCTCCCGTAGCCCGGACGAAGTCCGGGGTTGCGCTACCTGTTGCGAGGGCAATCCCGGACTTCGTCCGCGCTGCGACCAAGGTCCCATGAACCTGATCCGCCCGATCCGTCTCGACGACCTCGATGCGCTGCTGGACATCGCGCGAGGCGCCGGTGCCGGGTTCACGTCGCTGCCGCCCGACCGCGACTATCTGCGCGGCCGCATCGAGCTCTCCCTGAACTCTTTCGCCGCAGCGGTGACGCAGGCAGGACACGAGCGCTACCTGTTCGTGCTTCAGGACAACGCGACCGGCCTCATCGGAGGTTGCTGTGCGATCGAAGCTGCCTGCGGTCTCGATGCGCCGTTCTACAGCTACCGCGTGGGCGAAACCGTGCAGGCCTCGCAGAAATTCGAGGTCTACAAGCGCACGCAGACGCTGTACCTGACCAACGACTACACCGGCGCCTCGGTGCTGTGCTCGCTGTACCTGCGGCCCGAGTTCCGCGCCAAGGGCGGCGCCGGCCGCCTGCTGTCGCGCTGCCGTTTCCTGTTCATGGCGGCGCATCGGGCCCGCTTCGCGGAGCGCGTCATCGCCGAGATGCGCGGCGTGTCCGACGAGCGCGGCCAGTCCCCTTTCTGGGAAGGGCTGGGCCGGCACTTCTTCAGCGTCGAATACGCCGAGGCCGAGCGGATCGTCGGACTGGGCAACAAGAGCTTCATCGCCGAGTTGATGCCTGCACACCCGATTTACGCCGTGCTGCTACCCGCCGAGGCGCGAGACGTGATGGGCCAGGTCCACGATCAGACGGCGCCCGCGCTGCGCCTCCTGCAGGGCGAGGGCTTCCGCCACACCGGCTACATCGACATCTTCGACGGTGGCCCGACGGTGGAGTCGCCGCTGACGGATATCCGCGCGATCCGCAAGTCGCAGGTCCTCGAAGCGCGAGTGGTCAACACGGCGCCACGCGGCACCGCTCACTTGGTTTCGAACGAGGGGCTCGAGGGTTTTCGCTGCGCGATCGCCGAACTCGCCCCCGCCCGTGACCACGTGGTACTGGATCAAGCCACCGCGGCTGCGTTACACATACGGGCAGGAGATCCAGTGAGAACCCTCGGCCAATGAGCCAGACCGATCCGAACGAAGCCGGGCAGCACACCGGGATGCTGTACATCGACGGCGAATGGGTGGAAGGCGTGGGCGAACCCTTCGCCAGCATCGAGCCCACGCAGGGCGACGAAATCTGGGCCGGGCCCGCCGCCGGCAAGTCCGATCTCGACCGCGCGATGGATGCCGCGTTCGATGCCGCCGATGACTGGGCAGACGCACCGTTCGCGCGACGCGAAGCCGTCGTCCGCAAGTTCGGCGCACTACTGGAGCAGCATCGCGACGCGCTCGGCGAAGTCATCGCCCGCGAAACCGGCAAGCCGCTGTGGGAATCGAAAGCCGAAGTCGGCTTGATGATCGCGAAGATCGACCACTCGGTGCGTGCGTACCACGAGCGCACCGGCACGCGCGAAAGCGAGGAAGGCGGCCTGCGCCAGACCCTGTGGCACAAGCCGCATGGCGTCGTCGCGGTGTTCGGCCCCTTCAACTTTCCGGGGCACCTCCCGAACGGGCACATCGTGCCGGCGCTGCTCGCCGGCAACTGCGTGTTGTTCAAGCCCAGCGAGCAGACCCCGCTGGTCGCCGAGCACGTCGTCAAGCTCTGGGAAGCCGCCGGGATTCCGAAGGGCGTGCTGCAGCTGCTGCAGGGCGAACGTGAGACGGGTGAACTGATCGCGGCACACGAGGAACTCGACGGCCTGTACTTCACCGGCTCGGCACGCACCGGCGAGATCTTGTCGAAACAGTTCGCCACGCAGCCGGGAAAGATCCTCGCGCTCGAAATGGGCGG
>CAZXXM010000326.1:3239-4346 GCA_964644715.1 uncultured Salinisphaerales bacterium | reverse complement strand
TGCGCCTCGCGCCGGTAACGCTCGATCGCGTAGGGAACCTTCTGGTTCGCGTACAACAGGAAGTGGCCGTTCTGCCCCAGCATCGGTCCCAGCCCGCCCATCTGCCACATCAGCCATTCGAGCACCTGCGTGCGCTCGCGAAGCGCCGTCGGCAGAAAGCGCCCGGTCTTGTCGGCGAGATAGATCAGGATCGCGCCGCTCTCGAACACGCTGACCGGCGCGCCGCCGCCGGCCGGAGCGTGGTCGACGATGGCCGGCATGCGGTTGTTCGGGCTGATGGCGAGGAATTCCGGAGTGAACTGCTCGCCGCGCGCGATGTTCACCGGGACCATGCGGTAGGGCAGGCCGCATTCCTCGAGCATGATCGAGATCTTCCAGCCGTTCGGCGTGGGCCAGTAATGCAGGTCGATCATCGTGGTGCTCCGTGTCGTTGACGTGTCCAGCGTACGCATGACCAGACCGGGTGTCGTCCCGCTGCGGGATCACCCGCGATTGACAGTCCGGTGTCGTGGGCAGATTCTGGACCAATCAGTCCGGAATGCAGGCGATGGCCAGAACCCGCGGTTTCGACGAGCAGGAAGCGCTGGACGGTGCCATGCACCTGTTCTGGGAGCGCGGCTACGCTGCTGCGTCGCTCGATCACCTGCTCGACGCTACCGACCTTAGCAAGAGCAGTTTCTACGAGACCTTCGGCAACAAGCGGGGTCTGCTGCTGGCGGCGCTGAGGCGCTACCAGGACCAGTTCATGGATCCGCTGTCCGAGCCGCTGCGACGCGAGGGAGCCGGGCGGGCCGAGATCGAGCAGGTGCTGCGTGAAGTGGTGGCCTACGTCCTCAGCGAACCCGGACAGCGCGGGTGCCTGGTCAACAATTGCCTGGTCGAGGTCGGAATGCACGACGAAGACGTTCTCGCCGCGGCGCGTGCGGTGCGTGACCGTCTGGAAGACGCCTTCGTCATCGCCGTCGCGTCCGGGCAGAAGCACGGCAGCATCGGCTCGCGCGAACGGCCGCGCGCGCTGGGGCGTTTCCTGGTCAACACCGTGTCTGGCATCAACGTGGCGACCAAGTGGCGCCCCGGCAAGCCGGCGCTGGACGACATCGTGCGCAT
>CAZXXM010000326.1:0-3139 GCA_964644715.1 uncultured Salinisphaerales bacterium | reverse complement strand
GCCGGCGCCGCCGGAACGGTGCTCGCCGCGGTTCTCGGCGCATCGCTGCTGTCGTCACCGGTTGCGGTCGCCGCCGGCGTCGGCCTGGTCGGCTCGGCGCTGTACCTGTTCTGGTACTCGCGCTTCTCGCCGGCCGAGCGCGTCGTGCTGCAGACCGGAGGGACGCTGCCCGACTTCGGCTTGTCGGAAGGCGGAACGGCGGTGCGCAGCCGCGATCTCGTCGATCGTCCTGCTCTGTGGATCTTCTTTCGCGGCAACTGGTGCCCGCTTTGCATGGCGCAGATCCGCGAGGTCGCGGCGCAGTACCGCGAGCTGGCGGCGCGCGGCGTTCAGGTCTTCATCGTCAGCCCCCAACCCGAGGCGAACACCGCCGCGCTGGCGCGCAAGTTCGATGTGCCGATGCGTTTCATGACCGACAAGAACAACGCCGCCGCGCAGGCGCTCGGCATCCTGGAGAAGAACGGCCTTCCGGCCGGCATGCAGGTGCTCGGTTACGACTCCGACGTGCCGCGTCCGACCGTGTTCATCACGCAGGCCGGCGGCCAGCTGATCTATTGCGACCTGAGCGAGAACTACCGCGTGCGCCCCGAGCCGGCCGAGTTCCTGGCGGTGTTCGATGCGCAGCGCACGTCGCACTGACGACCCGGCTTCACCTCACGATTTCCTGGAGAGAAAACGATGATCGATCTGTACACCGCATCCACGCCCAACGGCTGGAAGGCTTCCATCACGCTCGAAGAGATGGGCGTGCCCTACAAGCTGCACGCGATTTCCCTGTCCAAGCAGGATCAGAAGACGCCGGACTTCCTGAAGATCAATCCGAACGGCCGCATCCCGGCGATCGTCGACGAGGGCTTCGCGGTGTTCGAGTCCGGCGCGATCATGATTTATCTGGCCGAGAAGTTCGGGAAGCTGATGCCGTCGGACGCGAAGGGCCGCTCGCGCGTGATCCAGTGGCTGATGTTCCAGATGGGCGGCATCGGACCGATGCAGGGCCAGGCCAACGTCTTCTACCGCTACGCGCCCGAAAAGATCCCGTTTGCCATCAATCGCTACCAGGCCGAGACGCGGCGCCTGTACGAAGTGCTGGAGAGCCGCCTCAAGGACAATGAATACCTCGCGGGCGACTACTCGATCGCCGACATCGCGAACTGGTCCTGGGTGTCGCTGCACGAGTGGGCGGGCGTGTCGGTCGAAGGCCTTCCGGGACTGCAGCGCTGGCTGGCCGCGATCGCCGCTCGCCCCGCCGTGCAGCGCGGCATCGTCGTGCCCGAGCCGCTGGTGCTCAGCGGTGGCGGCGCCGACGACACCAAGAAGATGGCGCAGTCGATGCTGATGACCGGAGACAAGAAGAACTGATCGCGCCACACTCGGCGTCATGATGGAGACGCTCGAGATCCCGATCTTTCCGCTGAACACCGTGCTCTTCCCGGGCGGTCGCCTGCCGCTGCGCATCTTCGAGGTGCGCTACGTGGACATGACCAAGGCCTGCATCCGGGACGACGCGGTGTTCGGCGTCTGCCAGATCCTCGATGGCGGCGAAACCGGTGCACCCGCGATCGCCGCCCCCATCGGGTGCACGGCGCGTATCTCGGAATGGGACGTGCCGGCCGCGGGGCTGTTCAATCTGGTCACGCGCGGCGAGCGCGTGTTCCGCATTCTCGATCAGCACGTGCAGGCCGACGGGCTCATCCGCGCCCAGGTCGTCGTGGAGGACGAGCGCGAGACGCGCATCCTGCCGCCGTCGCACCGGATGCTGAGCACGATGGTCGGCGAGATCATCGACAAGATTGGCAAACAGCACTTCGAACAGCCGGCTCGGCTCGAGGACGCGGCGTGGGTGGCCTACCGCCTCGCCGAGATCCTGCCGCTGTCGCGCGATCAGAAGCTGCACATGCTGCAGGAGCGCGATGCCTGGGCCCTGCTCGAGCAGGTGCAGGAAGCCGTCCTTCAGCTCCCCGCCCGATGAACGCATTCCGGCTCTGGTTTCGCGGCTTGCTCGCCTTGTGGTTGGCATCGGCTGCTCTGGGCGCTCGCGCCGCCGACGAGCCGGGCCCGATCCGCACGGCACCGGCCTGGTCGCTGAAGACGCCGGAGGGCAAGGTCGTCAACTATCCGGTCGATGCGAAAGGGCGTCCGACGGTGCTGCTGTTCTGGCCGTCGTGGTGTCCGTTCAGCCGCGCGTTGCAGCCCTACGTGCAGGACATCTGGGTCGACTACCGGGACCGCGGCGTCAACGTGTGGACCATCAACATCAAGGAAAACGGCGACCCGGTGCAGACGATGCGCGACCGCGGCCTGAGCTTCCCGTTGCTGCTGAAGGGCGATGCGGTGGCCAACGAATACGTCGTCACACGCACGCCCTGGCTCGTCGTCATGGACGGCAAGCAGAACATCCTCTATACGCGGCCGGCGAACCCGCCGACGCCGATCGACGTCGCCAAGCGCGTGCGCGAGACGCTGAACGGACTGCTCGGCGATCGGGCGGTACCGTTGCCGACGAGCTACCCGCCGCCATACGACCTGCACCTGAAGAAGGCCGAGGACATGGTGGACCGCACCCACCCGGCACCGATCGCGGAGAGCGAGTGGGAGCCCTGGGTGGCCACCTATCTCGATGCGATCCCCGCGAACGAGATGCGGACCGACCTCGCGCCCCGCGCCGGAATCCTGAAAGGGCGCGATGCGATCGCGCTGGCCAAGCAGGTCTGGGCGGAGATCTACGGACAGCAGGAAGTCGATCGCGAAGCGCCGTACCGCGCGTTCCGCCGGCGCGACCGGTGGATCGTGCTCGGGCAGGGCCTGGACCGGAAGCTCGGCGAGGGTCTGATCCTCGTCGTCGAGCATGAGACCGGGCGCATCGTGCGCATCGCCAAAGGCACGAAGGTGGAAATTCCCGCCAAGCCGTAACCCGTACGAAGTCCAGCGCGTCGTCTCCTGGATGGCGCAACCCCGGACGTCGTCCAGGCTACGACGGCAATCTCAAGGCAAACCGGCGTGCGGCACCTTCACGCGCGTCGACAGCACCTTGGCTTCCCGCGTGCCCATGCGCTCGCTCTCGACGAACGAGGGCGCCGCGCACAGGTAGAGCGTGCGGCCGTCGGAGCCGCCGAGCATGCAGGCGTAGACGCCCATGTCG
>CAZXXM010000325.1:1544-4352 GCA_964644715.1 uncultured Salinisphaerales bacterium | reverse complement strand
AGGAATTCGAGCAGCGCCATCTGCGCCCACAGGCGGTTCTCCGCCTCGTCCCAGATCACTGACTGCGGTCCGTCGATGACGCCCGCGGAGACTTCTTCGCCGCGATGGGCGGGCAGACAGTGCATGAAGACCGCATCCGGCTTGGCGAGCGCCATCAGCTTTTCGTCGACCTGGAAGCCTGCGAATGCGGCGAGCCGGCGCTGCGTCTCGGCCTCCTGGCCCATGCTGGTCCAGGTATCCGTCACCAGCAGGTCGGCACCACGCGCCGCCTCTGCCGGCGAGGACGTCAGCTGGACGTTCCGGCCGCCGCTGCGGACGATTTCGGCATCGGGCTCGTAGCCCTTGGGCGCGGCGATGCGCAAGGTGAAGCCGAACATCGCGGCCGCCTCGATCCAGGAATGACAGACGTTGTTGCCGTCACCGATCCATGCGGCGACCTTGCCGGAAGGATCGCCGCGATGTTCGAACCAGCACTGCAGGTCCGCCAGCATCTGACAGGGGTGGTGCAGTTCGGATAGCCCGTTGACGACCGGCACTCGCGAGTGGGCGGCCAGCTCCTGCTGCTGCGCCTGCGAATCGTTGCGGATCATGATGGCGTCGCACATGCGCGACAGCACGCGCGCCGTGTCCGAGATCGGCTCGTCGCGTCCCAGCTGCGTCGTGGCCGTGGTCAGGAACAGCGCATGGCCGCCGAACTTCGCCATTCCGGCCTCGAAGCTCACGCGCGTGCGCGTCGAGCTCTTCGTGAAGATCATCGCCAGCGTCTTGCCGGTGAACGGACGAAACGAGGGATCGCGCAGATTCTTGAGCGCGCTCGCACGCAGCACGATCTGCCGCGCTTCGACGGGGCTCAGGTCGGTCAGGCGGAGAAAATGGCGGGTCATTCGAGTGCCTCAAAAAGAAAACGGGCCGCACCCTTGGGTGCGGCCCGGAAGACGGCAGGTCCTGCGGCCGGTCTAGAACAGCAGACCGTGCGCCGAGGCCCCCATGAACAGCAGCATCGGAATCGACAGCATCGTGTTGGTGCGCGAAGCCAGGAACGCGACGCGGCGGCTCTTGGCCTTCTCTTCATCGGTGGCCGGCACGATGCCCAGGATCTTCTTCTGGTTCGGCCAGATCAGGACCCAGACGTTGAACAGCATGATCGTGCCCAGCCACGCGCCGATGCCGATCGCATTGCCGTTCGGCGGGGCCGTGCCCAGCAGGCCGAAGCTGAAGGCACCGAGGAACCAGCCGATGTGGGCGAGGTAGGCGGCACCGGAAACCCAGGTGACGACGGCGCCCCAGCGGAACCACATCAGCGCACGCGGTGCGACGTACTTGGTGACGCCCGCGCCGCCCGGCCCGCCCTTGTCGGCGGCTGCAGCCGCCAGCGCCGGCACCTGCACGAAGTTGAAGTAATACAGCAAGCCGATCCAGACCACGCCGGCGACGATGTGCACCCAGCGGATCAGCCCCATGCTGTTGAAGCCGGCATACGAGCTGACCACCGCCGTGATGGCGACGGCGATCACGAGGCCTGCGATCAGGGTTCCCTTGATACTTTCCAGAGGATTCACGATTCACTCCCTTTAGTGAAATTGGCTACCGCCCCGGCGAAGGCCGCGAGGATAGTGGAGGGACACCCGACATTCAATTGGAGGGCGGGTCGCGGTACGAAAACTGCTTGTTCCGAAATCAGGGCGCCGCAGGGGGCGGGCCGCTTATAATCCCGTCCCTTCGGTTCTCCGCCACTACCAGGAGCGCGCAATGGATGCTCTCGAACGCATCAACAAACAGGTCACCGAGAACCCCATCATCATCTACATGAAGGGTACGCCGGACTTTCCGCAGTGCGGCTTTTCCTCGCGCACGGTGCAGGCCCTCAACGCCTGCGGCGTCGAATACGCCTACGTGAACATCTTCGAGGACGAAGAGGTCTACCGCGCGCTGCCCAAGTTCGCCAACTGGCCCACGTTCCCGCAGGTCTACGTCAAGGGCGAACTGCTCGGCGGCTGCGACATCACGCTCGACCTGTTCCAGTCGGGCGAGCTGCAGAAGATGCTCAAGGAAGCCGTGGGCGCGAAGAAGGCCGCCTGAGCGGCCGACGCGTCACCCCGAACGCCCGCTCGATGAGCGGGCGTTTTTCGTTGGGGCCGCGGGCGCTCAGTGCAGGTGGACGAGCATCCCCTCGGCCAGGCGTTTGCGCTCCGCCTCGCCGACGAGCTTCTCGACCCAGGCGAGCGCGAAGTCCATCGTCGTGCCCGGACCCTGGCTGGTCATGCAGTGGCCGTCCAGCACGATCCGCTGATCGACGTAGTGCAGGAGCCGATCGCGGAACAGCGGATGGCAGGTCGCCTGCTTGCCATCCAGCAAGCCGTGCGGCGAGAGCGTCAGTGCCGGGGCCGCGCATACCGCGCCATACCAGCGATGCGCGATGCGTTGCGCCGACAGCTTCGCGATCAGCGGCGCGTGCTGTGCGAGGCGCTCCGCGCCCTTCTCGCCGCCGGGCAGGATGATCGCGTCGAAGTCCTCGTGCAGGACGTCCGCCAGCGGAGCGTCTGCGACGAGCCGGATGTCGCGCGTGGCGTTGACTACGGTCTCGGTTTCGACGCTCGCGAGCGTGACCGGAATCGATGCGCGTCGCAGCACGTTCACTAGTGTGACCGTCTCAAGGCTCTCCGAGCCGTGGGCGATCGGAACGAGAATTCTCATGGCTCTCTATCTCCACCCGTGGGGTCGGGTCGATGCTAGCGCTTCATCGCGGGGGATGCTCGTCGCGAGCTAGAATTCGACGCCGATCGACGCATGTTGCAGCGCACTCAGCGC
>CAZXXM010000325.1:0-1444 GCA_964644715.1 uncultured Salinisphaerales bacterium | reverse complement strand
TGCAGGAACTCGTCGTCTCCATCAAGGGCCCGCTGACGACGCCGGTCGGCGGCGGTTTTCGCAGCCTCAACGTGGCGCTGCGTCAGGATCTCGACCTCTACGCCTGCGTGCGCCCGGTACGCCACTACCGTGGCGTGCCCAGCCCGCTCAAGCATCCGAACAAGGTCGACATCGTGCTGTTCCGCGAGAACACCGAGGACGTCTACGCCGGCATCGAATACAAGACCGGCACGCCGGATAACGCGAAGATCGCCAAGTTCCTGCGCGAGGAAATGAAGGCGAAATTCTTCGAAGGCGCAGGCATCGGCATCAAGCCGATCTCCCAGTTCGGCTCCAAGCGCCTCGTGCGCAAGGCCATCCAGTACGCCGTCGACAACGGACGCGAGTCCGTCACCTTGGTGCACAAGGGCAACATCCAGAAGTTCACCGAAGGCGCGTTCCGCAACTGGGGCTACGAGGTGGCGCGCGACGAATTCGGCAAGGTCACGATCACCGAGGAGCAGCTCTACGGCGAGTTCAAGGGGAAGCTGCCCGAGGGCAAGATCGTCATCAAGGATCGCATTGCCGACATCATGTTCCAGATGATGCTGCTGCGGCCCGATGAGTTCGACGTCATTGCTACGACCAACCTCAACGGCGATTACCTGTCGGATGCCATCGCCGCGGAAGTCGGTGGCATGGGCATCGCGCCGGGCGCCAACATCGCCGACCACGTCGCCGTGTTCGAGGCCACGCACGGCACCGCGCCGAAGTACGCCAACCTCAACAAGGTGAATCCCGGCTCCTTGCTGTTCTCCGGCGTGATGATGCTCGAGTACATGGGATGGAAGGAGGCGGCGGACCTGATCACGATGGTCTACCCGGAAGTCGTCTCCGACGGCATTGTGACCTACGACTTCGCGCGCCAGATCGACGGCGCCACCGAGGTGGGCACTTCGCAGTTCGCCGACGCGCTGATCGAGCGCATCAAGGGCGGCGTCGATCTCGACGCCAAGCGCAAGGCGCAGCAGGAGCAGTTGGCCAAGGAGCGCAAGCAGCGCGAGATCCGCCGCCTGCTGCAGCCGCTCGAAGAAATGATCGAGTCCGGCCGCGTGCCGCACACGGTCGGCGACCTGATGACGCGCAGCCTGATCACGGCCACCGACGACGAGACCATCGAGAGCGCCATGCACACGATGACCGACAACGATGTCAGCTCCGTCGTCGTCGAGGCCGACGCCAACGGCGAGTGGGGCATCCTGACGCGGCGCGACATCGTGTCGAAGATCGTGCGCGGCGGACACAATCCGGCGCATGTGAAGGTCCGGGACATCGCCAGCCGGCCGATCGTGTCGGTGCCGGTGGAGACCAGCATCCGCGAGGCCGCGAATCTGCTCTCCGAACAGAACTTCAGCCGGCTGACGGTGGAGCAGGGCGGCCGCATCAGCGGCCTCGTCACCGAGAC
>CAZXXM010000324.1:0-4410 GCA_964644715.1 uncultured Salinisphaerales bacterium | reverse complement strand
TCCGGCCGTCCGCATCGCCGTCCTGCTTCTTTCTTCGACCCTTCCATGAGCAACGCATCGCAATCCCTTTTCGATCTGCGCGGGCGCACCGCGCTGATCACCGGCGGCTCGCGCGGTCTCGGCCTGCAGATGGCAGAAGCCCTGGGCGCCCACGGCGCGCGGGTCCTGCTGTCCGCACGCAAGTCCGACGAACTGCGGCACGCGACCGCGCACCTGGCCGCGCTGGGCGTCGACGCGGACTGGATCGCGTCCGATGCTTCGCAGGAGGCGGACATCGAGGATCTCGCGGAACAGGCCCTCGGTCGCGCCGGCCGCGTGGACATTCTCGTCAACAACGCCGGCAGTTCCTGGGGCGCCGCGGCCGAGGACTATCCGGTCGAGGCCTGGGACAAGATTTTCGATCTGAACATCCGCGGCCCCTTCCTGCTGACGCAGAAGATCGGCAAGCGCTCGATGATTCCCAACCGCTACGGGCGGATCGTCAACATCGCGTCCACGGCCGGGCTGCAGGGCACGCCGCCCGACATCCTGCAGGCGATCGCCTACAACAGCAGCAAGGGCGCGCTGATCAACTTCACGCGCGCGCTGGCCGCGGAATGGGGCGGCTACGGCATCACCGTCAATGCGCTGGCACCCGGCTTCTTCCCTTCGAAATTGACGAACCGGTTGATCGACGCCGTCGGCGACGAGCGAATGGCCGCGCTATCGCCGTTGAATCGCCTCGGCGACGACGAGGATCTCAAGGGCGCCGCGCTGCTCTTCGCGTCGGATGCGTCGAAACACATCACGGGACAGGTGCTGGCGATCGACGGCGGAGCGACGATCGTCTGAGCGCGGGCGCTCAAACCTTGAAGCGGGCCTCGAACAAGGGCAGGTATCGGCGCACCTGCCTGCGGTCGCTTTCCTTCTCGTACTCGTCCAGATCGGCATACGGCGTCGCAATCTGGCGCTCCCAGCGCGCCACGAACTCGGCGGGGAGTCGCAGCGATCCGTCCGGTAGACGCTCGCACTTGGCGTGCACGTTGCGCTGCCAGTCGGACCAGCGCTCGTGTTCGATGGCAGCCAGGACATCGATCATGTCGCCCAGGCCTGTGGCCACCTGCCCCGTTTTCTCTTTCGCTTCCATACGTCTCCCGTCGTCCAGCCCCTGGCCGCCGGCGAGAGGTGGAATCACCCCCTCAGCGCGGCCCGTTCGTCGCGTTCCTCTCTACCACCGGGCTCGGGCGACGAGGGCCGCGGCTTGCCCTTGAACACGCTCCGGATCGCCACGAAGAACACCGGCACGAAGAATACGGCCAGGATCGTCGCGCTGATCATGCCACCGATGACGCCGGTGCCGATCGCGATGCGTCCGCCGGCGCCGGCACCCGTAGCCACGGCCAGCGGCATCATGCCGAGGATGAAGGCCATCGAGGTCATCAGGATCGGCCGCAGGCGCTGCCGGGCGGCGTGCACCGTGGCCTCGAACAGGTCCATTCCCTGGTCGTGGTTTTCCTTGGCGAATTCGACGATCAGGATCGCGCTCTTCGCGGACAGCCCCACGGTCGCCAGCAGGCCCACCTGGAAGAACACGTCGTTGGCCAGATCCCGGAACAAGGTCGCCGTCACGGTCCCGATGATGCCCAGCGGCACGACCAGCATCACCGACACCGGAATGGCCCAGCTCTCGTACAGCGCGGCCAAGCACAGGAACACGATGATCAGCGAGATCGCGTACAGCGCCGGCGCCTGCGAGCCCGAGCGGCGCTCTTCGTACGACAGGCCGGTCCATTCGAATCCGAAGCCCTTGACCGGCAGCTTCGCAACCGCGGCTTCCATCGCCGCCATCGCCTCGCCGGTGCTGTGGCCCTTGGCGGGCTCGCCGAGGAACTGCAGCGCCGACATGCCGTTGTAGCGTTCCAGCTTCGGCGATCCGTTGCCCCACTTCGCGGTCGAGAACGCCGAGAACGGCACCATCTGGCCCTTCGCGTTGCGCACGTGCCAGCGGTCGAGATCCTGCGGCAGCATGCGCGACTCCGCCGCGCCCTGGATGAAGACTTTCTTCACGCGCCCGCGATCGATGAACTGATTGACGTACGAAGAGCCCCAGCCGGCGCCCAGCGTCTGGCTGACGTCCGCGATCGATAGGCCCAGAGCGCTCGCTTTTTCCCAGTCGATTTCGAGCTGGTACTGCGGCTCGTCGGGCAGGCCGTTGGCGCGAAGCGAACCAATGGCCGGGGCCTTGCCCGCGATCTCAAGCAACTGCTCGCGCGCCTCCATCAGCTTCTCGTGACCCAGATTGGCGCGGTCCAGCAGCTCGAAATCGAAGCCCATCGCATTGCCCAGCTCCAGCACCGCGGGCGGCGCGAACGCCGCGACCTTGCCGGTGATGATCGTCTTGAAGTGCTCCTGCGCGCGCTCGGTGATGGCGAACACGCTCTGGCCGTCGCCGCCGCGCTCTTCCCAGTCCTTGAGCTTGACGAACACCAGGCCGGAGTTCTGGCCGCGACCGCCGAAGCTGAAGCCGTTGACGGTGAACACGCCGGTGACGGCTTCCTTCTCTTCGCGCAGGAAGTAGTCGCGCACCTCGTTCAGCGTCTGCTGCGTGACTTCGCTGGCCGTGCCCGGCGGCTGATCCACCTGCACGAACAGGATGCCCTGGTCCTCGTCGGGCAGGAAGGCGCTGGGCACCAGCGTGAACAGGCCGGCCATGGCGAGCACGATCAGCGCGTAGATGCCCAGGTAGCGGCCGCGACGTCGCGTCACGTGAACCACGCTGCGCTCGTAGCCCTGGTTCATGCGCTCGAAGCCGCGATTGAACCAGGCCAGCGGACCCCGCCTGGGCTTGTGCGGCTCGCCGGCGGCAACCGGCTTGAGCAAGGTGGCGCACAGCGAGGGCGTGAACAGCATCGCCACCAGCACCGACAGCGAGATGGCCGACACCACGGTGATCGAGAACTGCCGATAGATGACGCCGGTGGAGCCGCCGAAGAAGGCCATCGGCAGGAACACCGCGCCGAGCACCAGCGCGATGCCCACCAGCGCGCCGGTGATCTGCT
The DNA here is from genome assembly GCA_964644715.1 of uncultured Salinisphaerales bacterium. GTDB lineage: Bacteria > Pseudomonadota > Gammaproteobacteria > Nevskiales > Nevskiaceae > Panacagrimonas. The sequence continues at coordinate 1,372 of CAZXXM010000324.1, read as the reverse complement.
TCATCGACTTGCGCGTGGCCTCGCGCGGACCCAGGCCTTCCTCGGCCATCACCCGCTCGACGTTCTCGACGACGACGATGGCATCGTCCACCAGCATGCCGATGGACAACACCATGCCGAACATCGTCAAGGTGTTGATGGAGTAGCCGGCGGCCGCGAGGATGCCGAACGTCCCCAGCAGCACCACCGGCACCGCGATCGTCGGGATCAAGGTGGCGCGGAAGTTCTGCAGGAAGAGATAGATGACCAGGAACACCAGCACGGTGGCTTCGAACAGCGTCTTGATCACCTCGCGGATCGACACGCGCACGAACGGCGTCGTGTCGTACGGCGACACCACCTCCAGTCCTGGCGGGAAGAACGGCGTCAGCTGGTCCATCGTCTCGTGGACGGCCTTGGCCGTATCCAGCGCGTTGGCGCCGGTGGCGAGCTTGATGGCCAGGCCCGTCGCCTGCTGACCGTTGTACTCGGTGTTGACCGCGTAGTTCTCGCCGCCGAGCGCCACCTCGGCCACGTCGCCGAGACGCACCTGCGAGCCGTCGGCGTCCACCTTCAGCAGCACGCGCTCGAATTCGCCGGCGCTCTGCAGGCGCTGCGGGCCGACGATCGTGGCGTTGAGCCGCTGCCCCGCCACCGAGGGCAGACCGCCGAGTTCGCCGGACGCGATCTGCACGTTCTGCGCCTGCAGCGCGGCCGCGACGTCGGACGGCGTCAGGCCGAAGTTCGTCAGCTTGGCCGGGTCCAGCCAGATGCGCATCGCGTACTGCGAGCCGAACAGCTGAACGTCGCCGACGCCGCGCGTGCGGCTGATCGGATCCTTCACGTTGGACGCCACGTAATCGGCGATGTCCGTCCCGCTCATGCCGCCGTCGCGCGACACGAAGCCGATGACGAGCAGGAAGTTCACCGTGGCCTTGGCCACGCGCAGGCCCTGCGCCTGTACTTCGATGGGCAGCAGCGGAGTGGCCAGCTGCAGCTTGTTCTGCACCTGCACCTGCGCGATGTCGGAGTCGGTGCCCTGCTCGAAGTACAGCGTGATGAGCATGCTGCCGTCCTTGTTGCTCTCGGAACGGAAGTACATGAGGCGGTCGATGCCGCTCATCTGCTGCTCGATGACCTGCGTGACGGTGTTCTGCACCGTCTCCGCCGACGCACCCGGGTAGGCCACCTCGATCGAGATGGCGGGCGGCGCGATACTCGGATACTGCGAAACCGGCAGCGTCCCCACCGCGAGACCGCCGGACAGCATGACGACGATCGCCAGCACCCAGGCGAAGATCGGCCGGTCGATGAAGAAATTGACCACGTCGCGCGCCGGCCGGGATCAGGACTTGGCCTGGGGCTTCGATGCGTCGCCGTGCGGCGACGACGC
>CAZXXM010000323.1:0-4415 GCA_964644715.1 uncultured Salinisphaerales bacterium | reverse complement strand
AGGAGATCGAGACGCTGATCGAACACCATTGCCTGAGCATCGAGCGCGAAGACTTCCACGAAGAAGCGGCGTGGCGGCGCTGGGCCGGATTCGTGGTGTTCCACCTGATGCGGCGATTCCCGTACTGGGATCGCTGGTTGCCGCGACGCGTTCAGCCAATCCTGCCGGCGGCTACTGCCGTGGTGATCGCGCCGCCACCGGAACCGGCGTCGACGGACACGGAGGCGCGGAGCGCGACCGGGGTTTAGAAGGGCTTCGTCGATCTGCGAGGGCGGGTCTTGCGTGATTCTCCCTGGATGCAGGGCGTCGGGCATTCAACGTCAAAAGCCGTGGACGCAAAGGGCGCAAAGGAAAAGAAAGAACGCAAAGAAAATGAGGAAAGAAAACTCGAAGAAGGATTGAAATGACCGTCGGGTCCTCGTGCAGCCGGCGACGTGACGCTTCGAATGCGCTCCGTCGTCCGGCCTTTTCCAGCTCCTTGTCTTTTCTTTGGCTATTCGCCGATCTGCGGGGCTCTAGTCGAGCCACCGAACCCACCGACGACACCGAAAAGGAAACCGCGCGCCTCTTCGGTGTCGTCGGTGTGTTCGGTGGCTTGACCCATATAACCCATCGAGTCCGCGTCCCACTTCTGGCACGACACTAACGAACGCCACCGAGGAACAGCGCATTCGAACGCGGTATACCGCGCCGCCCCCGGAAATCGGTTGAGAACCTTTTCTTCGCGTCCTTTCTTTTCCTTTGCACCCTTTGCGTCGAAATGCTTTTTTAGGCTTTCCGCTCGAATGCTCGCCGGAAAGCCGCGCCGCTCGCGCTACATCACCTTGCGGAACTCGGCCGGCGGCACCTTGAGCATGCGGCGGTACTTGGTGACGGTGCGCCGGGCGATGCGAATGCCCTGTTGCTGCAGCAGTGCCGCGATGTCGACGTCCGACAGCGGCTGACTGCGGCGTTCGGCCACGATCAGGTCGTTGATGATGTTGCGCACGGACGCCGCGCTGCAGGCCGGGCCATCCTTGCGGGGCAGCTCGCGCGAGAAGAAGTGCTTGAACTCGAAGCAGCCGCGCGGCGTGCTCATGTACTTGTTGCCGGTGGCACGCGAGACCGTCGATTCGTGCAGGCCGAGTTCGACGGCGACGTCGCGCAGCACCAGCGGCTTGAGCGCGATGTCGCCTTGCTCGAAGAAAGCGCGCTGGCGTTCGACGATGAATTGCGCCACACGCAGGATCGTGTCGAAGCGCTGTTCGACGTTGCGCACCAGCCAGCGCGCCTCCTGCAGCTGCTGGCTCATCTGCGGATGCGCACTACGGCGGCAGCCGCGGAACATTTCGACGTAGCTGCGGTTGAGGCGCGCACCCGAGCGGATCGAGGGATTCAGCGCCGCGGTGTATTCGCCGTTGGACTCGTAGACGATCACGTCGGGAATCACGTAGTCCGGTGCCTTGGCCTGGTAGCGGCTCGCAGGATCCGGATCCAGGCGCCGGATCAGCGCCAGCGCTTCGCGCATCGCTTCTTCTTCGCAATCCAGGCGCTTGCGCAGACTCTGGAAGTCGCGCCGCGACAGCACGTCGATGTGCTCGGTGAGAATCGTGCGGGCCAGCTCCAGTCCGGGCGTATCGGCCTCCTTCGCGCGCAACTGCATCAGCAGGCACTCGGTCAGCGAGGTGGCGCCGACGCCGACCGGTTCGAAGGTGCGCACGAGCGCGATCGCCGCCTGCACCTCCTCGGCCGACAGCGGCGGAGAAATGCTGACCTGCGCCAGCGAGGACTGCACGTCCTCGCGCAGATAGCCGTCGTCGTCGAGCGTTTCGATCACGATCTCCGCCGCCAGCACTTCGCGCTCGGTGCAGCGGGACGCGTAGAGCTGGTTGCGCAGGAAATCGCGAAGCCCCTTGGTTTCCCGGACCCAGCCGAGCTGAGGCCCGTCCTCGTCGCTCGACGCCGCGCCCGGCGTACGCTCGAACGCGAAGTCATCCGGCGGACCGTCCGACTGCAGGCCTTCGACACGCTCCGAAGCAGGGTCGGATTCGGCGAGCGCGGTGTTCTCGGTTCCGTCGGTGACCAGCGCGGCCGGCTCCAGCGCCGCATCGGACGTCGGCGCCGCTTCGGTCACGATGTCGATGTCGGGCGTCGCGGCCGAAGTCGCCGGTTCGACTTCCTCCGATTCTTCGAGGAAGGGATTGGTCATCACCGAGTTGCGCAGCTCGAGTTCGAAATCGACGGCCGAAAGTTGAAGCAGACGGATCGCCTGCTGCATGCGAGGCGAGATCGTGAGGTTCTGTCTTGTGCCGAGTCCCAGTGATACGGACATGCGATCTCCTGATCATGTAGATGGGTGCCGTGGACCCGTTCATGGCAATGCCCATGCCATCGCGGGAGCACGCGGAGACGGCGTTTTCCGGCTCGAATCGCAGCTGCCGCTGGCACCCTTCGCAAGCTGCATGACGGCCGGCCGGGCGGTTTGCATCCTGCCCGCGAGGATTCGCGCGCCGCGTCGAGCGACGATCGAAAAAGCTCTTTTCGAACAACGACAAAACGACATCGGACCAGCTTGGCACGATGCGTGGGACGTCTACCTCAGACGACATGCTCGCATGACGTTCGGACCGCCCCCCAGACGGTCCTGGCAGCGGCTTCTCCTCCCTGTGCAGCCGCCGCCGGAGTGAACATGTTTCGATTGCATGTTCGTTCCACGTTCAGAGAGACGGCTCCCCGGCCGTCTCTCTTTTTTTTTGCCCGGCCGCCATGCGCAATGCGCGCGACCCGCGGCCGCTCCGGGCACATTCCTTGATGAGCTCTCCTTTGCAGAACTACGGAAAAATCACTCAGGAATAGGAGTCTCAAATGAAGAACAACCAGGAAGCGGTCTCCACGCTCAACACCTTGATCGAGATCTCGCGCGACGGCGAGATGGGGTTCAAGGCAGCTGCGGAAAAGGCGGATGACCCGGGCTTGAAGAGCCTGCTGCAGGATCGGTCCAGGACCTGCGCCAGTGCCGCCAGCGAACTGCAGGGTCTGATCCGCTCGCTGGGCGGAACGCCCGAGGACAGCGGCACGATCGCTGGCGCCGTGCATCGCGGTTGGACCAAGGTTCGCGCGACGGTCGGCGACAACAACATCGCCGTGCTCGAGGAAGTCGAACGCGGGGAAGACGTCGCCAAGAGCGCTTACGCCAAGGCGCTGAAGGCCGACCTGCCGGCCGACGTCCGTCAGACGATCGACTCGCAGTACCAGGGCGTGTTGCGCAACCACGATCGCGTCCGCGACTTGCGCAACCAGTACCGCTCGGCAAACGGCTGAACCCGGCCGTCCCGTAGCCCGGACGCAGTCCGGGTTCCTTGCTCGATGACGGGCGGGAACCCCGGACTGCGTCCGGGCTGCGTCAGGCTTAGGCCCACGCGGAGCAAGGCTCATGGCACGACCCATCTGGACCGGCGCGATCTCGTTCGGCCTGCTGAACATCCCGGTGCAGCTGATGCCGGCCGAGCGGCGCGTCGATCTGCGTTTTCACATGCTCGACAGCCGCGACCAGAAGCGCGTCCGCTACGAGCGGGTCAATGCCGACACCGGCGAGGAAGTGCCGTGGAAGGACGTGGTGAAGGCCTTCGAGTACAGCAAGGGCAACTACGTGGTCCTGCAAGACGAGGACATCCGCAATGCCGCGCCGGAGAGCAAGGAGTCGGTGGACATCGAGGCCTTCGTCGATCCGGCCGAACTCGGACCGATGTACTTCGACCGGCCCTACTACCTGGTTCCGACGCGCAAGTCCGAGAAGGGTTACGTGCTGCTGCGCGAGACCTTGCGCGATCTGGGCAAGGCGGGTCTGGCCCGCGTCGTGATCCGTACGCGCGAACACCTGGCGCTGGTGCTGCCGGATGCAGAAGCGCTGGTGCTGCACCTGCTGCGATTCCCACAAGAGCTGGTCGATCGCGACGAGTACCGCTTCCCGGCGCGCAGCGATCGCAGCTACAAGATCGCGCCGCGCGAACGCGAGATGGCGCGCCAATTGGTCTCGTCCATGTCGGCGCCGTTCAAGCCCTCCGATTATCGCGACGAGTTCCGCGACCGCCTCTCCAAGGTGATCCAGGCGCGCGTGAAGGCGAAGGGGAAGGCAAAGAAGAAACGGGAACCGGCGTCCACGCCGCGTGACGCGCAGTCCTCCTCGTCTGGCAAGGTCGTGGACTTCATGGCGCTGCTGAAGAAGAGCATCGCCGACAACAAGCGGACGCCGGCGGCGAAGAAGTCGACCGGGAAGAAGAAATCCGCCTCGCCGCGCCGGCCTGCCACACCGGCGCGAGGCAAGACTCGATCGAGTGCGCGCTGACCGTACCGCGCCGTTCCCAGGCGGCGCCCCGCCTCTTGCACGATCCGCTGGCTCGCATCCTGCGGATCGACGGATGAAAGAAGTCTTCCGG
>CAZXXM010000322.1:0-4425 GCA_964644715.1 uncultured Salinisphaerales bacterium | reverse complement strand
TATTTGACATTTGTGAAGCGAGGAAAAATTGAGCCGCTACATACGGGCGAAAGCGAAGACCATGTGTGGCTTAGTCGCGCACGCACTGGATGAAGAACTTCTCGCCCTCGGGGAACAGCAGCGACATGGCGTCGAAGAATCGTGTCTTGAATGCGTCACCGCCGAACCAATGACGCGGAATGTCGCCATCGAGTCCGAAATCCGGGCCCTTGCGCGGAACGATCTGCTTAGCGGGGGGCATCGAGCCATCCATGTCCGTTCTCCTCATGTTGATGGAGCGACTCTAGGGAGGCGCGAGGGAACCGGATATGACAGGGAGCGACGCGAGGGAACATAACGCGACAGATTCGATCTGCTTTTGCCCGAACGGAATCCGGGGTTCAGGCCAATCGGCGAGCCGCATATCGGACTTCCTCCGCGCTAACGCTTCCGGAACTCGCTGGGTGTCTTGCCCGTCCAGCGCGAAAACGCTCTCGTGAAGCTGCGTCGGTCGGCAAAACCCAGGCGTTCCGAGATCGATTCGATGTCCATCGACGGATCCGACAACCAGACCTTCGAAAGCTTCAGCCGCAGCGTCGCCTGCAGCTCCGCGTACCGCAGCTGCTCTTGCGCCAGCCGGCGCTGCAAGGTCCGCGGGTGCAAGCCCAACTCCCTGGCCGCCTGCTCGATACCCTGGCCGAGCAAGGCGGGCTTGCGCTCCATCGCGTGCTCCAGCTGCACTGCGATGCTCGGCGGCGGCGGCCGCTTCGAGAGTCGCTGGACGACCAATTGCTCGGCCTGCCGGTGCAAGAGATCGAACGCGCCCTCGAGCTTGAGGTCGAGCAGCCGCCGATCCAGTTCGAGAGCGTTATGCGGCTGGCCGTAGGCCAGGGGCAGACGCAGTCGTTCGCGCGCTTCGGCCGCGTATACCGGGCTTGCGCCCTGGAATGTCGCCCGGCGAAAGTCACCGCGACCGAGCATCAGCGCGCGGCCGAACTTCAGCACCGAGACGAAGGTCGCCTCGACGAACCACTGGAAGACCTGGGGTGTCTCGCGACCCTGCCAGTCGAGTCGCAGGCTGGCGATCTCCGGCCCCTCGTGCACCTGCAGGCGCAGATGCGGGTTGATCAGCACGCGCAGCCACTCGAACACGCGCGCAGACTCGCGCAGCGTCTGGCTGGTCGTCAGAAAGGTTTCGAGTTCCGGCAGGTATTCGAATGCGAAGGTCTGCCCGAGCGCGAACGGGAAATGCCGTCGCTTCGAGCGCGCAACGCAGGCCGCCATCGTGCGGCCCATGTCCGCTGCGGAAATCGTGGCGCGTTCGGCGTGCAGCAGATCCGGTTCGATGCCGAGTTCGGTGAACACGTCACCGATGCTGAAGCCGCAAGCCGCTGCGGCCTTGACCCAGTTGGGCAAGGTGATCAGTGGGACCCGCTCTTCGACTCCATCGATGCGCATGCGGGAAGTATGCCGCGCAAGCGCTTGAAAAAGCGGCCTCCTCGAACCAAAATAAACCGATCGATCAATTCAAAAGGGCCCATGCGCGGACTTCTCTCCCACTACACCCGGCAACGCAATCTGCCGGCCAGCGCACTGAGCCACATCCCCGGCAACGACGGACGCTTCCTGGTGGGCCACTCGCTGGAGTTCCTCGCCGATCCGCTCGGGTTCGCGCGCAAGATCCTCGCCGAGCACGGTCCGATCTCTCGCACCCATTTCCTGTTCCAGCGTCGCATCAGCCTGATCTCGGCCGAGGCCAACGAGTTCGTGCTGCTGGATCGCGCCGGCAATTTCTCCGCGTATCTCGGCTGGGAGCCGGTGCTCGGATCTCTGTTCCCGCGCGGACTGATGCTGCGCGACGGCGACGACCACCGTTATCACCGCCGCCTGATGCAGCCCGCGTTCCGGAAGGAAGCGCTGGCCGGGTACCTGTCGCGCATGAACCGGCTGATCGGACCCGCCGTGTCCGCCTGGATCTCGCAGCGCCGGCTCAAGTTCTACCCCGCGGTGAAGCGCCTCACCCTGGAGATCGCCGCCGACATCTTTCTCGACGTGCAACTCCAGTCCGAGATCGATCGGGTCGGCAAGGCTTTCTTCGATCTCGTCGAAGCCTCGAATGCGATCAATCGCATTCCGGTGATCGGCCGCCTGTTCGAACGCGGGCTGGCGGGTCGCCGACGGCTCGCGGCCTTGATCGAGAGCCGCATTCCCTCACGCCGGGACGGCAACGGAACCGACCTGCTGAGCCAGCTCTGTCGTGCGCAGGACGAAAACGGACAACGTTATTCCGACTCGGAGATCGTCGATCATCTGATCTTCCTGATGATGGCGGCGCACGACACCACCACGAGCGCGCTGACGACGATCGTCTACGCGCTGACCCAGCATCCGCAGTGGCAAAGCCGGCTGCGAACGCTCACGCAAACGGTCGGCCTGCCCGAACTGGTCCACGAGGATCTCGGCAAGCTCGAGGAGATCGACTGGGTGCTGCGTGAATCGCTGAGGCTGTATCCGCCGCTGACCATCATCCAGCGCACGGCGACGCAGGACTGCGAGTTCCAGGGCATCCGCATTCCGGCGGGGACGCCGGTCACCGTCTACCCGGTCGCGACGCAGCGAATGGCCGAATGGTGGACCGATCCCGACAGCTTCGATCCGGAGCGCTTCTCGCCGGCGCGGGCCGAGCATCGCCGGCATCCGTTCGCCTGGGCACCTTTCGGCGGCGGCGCGCACATGTGCCTGGGACTTCACTTCGCCGAAATGCAGGTCAAGGCTGTATTGACGGCCCTGCTGCGCGCAGCCGACCTGTCCGTGGCACGGGGTTACACGATGCCCTATCAGCTAGCGCCGATCGTCAGGCCTCGCGATGGATTGCCGATGCGGATGAAGCCCGTCGAATAGCCCGAACGAAGTCCGGGGTATAGCCTTCCGGGTGGCACAGACTCGGACTTCGTCCAGGCTACGAATATGAAAACGCCCCGTTTCCTGGGCGTTTTCGTCGCGCGTCGCGCTGGTCTCAGAGATTGAGCAGCAGGCGCGCCGGATCTTCGAGGCTGTCCTTGATCGTGCGCAGGAACAGCACCGCTTCGCGGCCGTCGATCAGGCGGTGATCGTAGGTCAGCGCGAGGTACATCATCGGGCGGATGACGACTTCGCCGTTGACCGCGATCGGACGATCGAAGATGCCGTGCATGCCCAGGATGGCCGCCTGCGGAGGGTTGAGAATGGGCGTCGACATCATCGAACCGAACACGCCGCCATTGGTGATGGAGAACGTGCCGCCCGTGAGGTCATCCATCGTCAGCTTGTTGTTGCGGGCCTTCACGCCGAGGTCGGAGATCGACTTCTCGATGTCGCCGAAGGACAGCGTATCGGCGTCGCGCAGGATCGGAACGACGAGCCCGCGCTCGGTGGAGTCCGCAACGCCCACGTCGTAGTAGCTGTGGTAGACCACGTCCGTACCATCGATCGACGCATTGACCGCCGGATACTTCTTCAGGGCCTCGATGGCGGCACGCACAAAGAAGCTCATGAAGCCGAGCTTCACGCCATGCGCCTTTTCGAATCCGTCCTTGTACTTGCTGCGCAGATCGCCGACGGCCTTCAGGTCGACCTCGTTGAACGTCGTCAGCATTGCCGCCGTGGCCTGCGCTTCGACCAGACGCTCGGCGATGCGGGCGCGGATGCGCGTCATCGGCACACGCTGCTCTTCGCGCGACCCGGACACGCGCCGGGCAGCGGGTGCAGCCGGCTCTGCCGGCTTCGCGGCAGCCGTGGCCACCGCCGCCGGAGCGGCCTTCTGTTTTTCGGCCGCGGCCTTCACGTCTTCGACAGTCAGGCGACCCCCCTTGCCGCTGCCGGTGATCGTCCCCGCCGACAGATTCAGTTCGGCCAGCAGCTTGCGAACCGCCGGGCTCTGCCCCTCGTCACTCGCGGCCGCCTTCGGCGCCTCGCTCTTGGCTGCCGGCGCCGCAGCAGCCGCGCCCTCTTCGAGGATGCCGATGATGTCGCCCGCCTTCACGGTGGCGCCGGACGCAATGCGCACTTCCGTGAGGATGCCGTCGGCGGTCGCCGGCACTTCGAGCATGACCTTGTCCGTTTCGAGGTCGACGAGATTCTGCTCGCGCTTCACCGCGTCGCCTGCTTTCAGGTGCCAGGTCGCCACCGTTGCGGACTGAACGGATTCGGGGAGATTCGGGACCTTGATTTCGATGCTCATGTTGTTGTTCTCGTTGTCACTCGTGCGTTCGTGCTGTTCGTTCGATCAACCGCCCTTGACGGGCTTGCCACCCGCGAGCGCTTCGCGGATCAACTCTTCCTGCTCCTTGTTGTGCACCTTCAGATATCCGCCTGCGGTCGTCGCCATCCCTGGACGCGTCGCATAGAACATCTGATGCTGCGGCTGCAGATAGATCTGCAGGCGGTGCTTGATCTGGTACCAGGCCC
>CAZXXM010000321.1:0-4426 GCA_964644715.1 uncultured Salinisphaerales bacterium | reverse complement strand
TGCCGTGCGCTACACCGCGCAGGGCAGCGTCCTGCTGACGTGCCGGCGCCGGGGCACGCAAGCGCTGATCCAGGTCTGGGACAGCGGATGTGGCATCCCGGCCGAAGAACAGGACCGCGTGTTCGAGGAATTCCACCAGCTGCAGAATCCGGAGCGCGATCGTCGCAAGGGTCTGGGGCTGGGGCTCGCCACCGTGCGGCGACTGTGCGCGCTGCTGGAGCTTCCGCTGACGTTGCGGTCGCGCGTGGGGCGCGGCAGCGTGTTCACGTTGCAGGTGCCGCTCGGTACGGTCTCCGCGGTGCTGCCGTCTCCTGTCGACGCCCCGCTGCGCGACGTGCTCGCCGGCCGCCGCATCGTGGTGATCGACGACGATCTGGGCATCCGCGACAGCATGCGCGTGCTGATGACGCAGTGGCATTGCGAGGTCTGCGCCTGCGCGACCGCGGACGAGGCCCTGGCCCTGCTCGGCGATGCGCGTCCGGATCTGGTAATCGCGGACTATCGCCTGGCCGGCGGCGTCAGTGGCGCCGACGCGGTGCGAATGCTGCAGGCGGTCTTCGGCGCCACGCTGCCCGCACTGCTGATCAGCGGCGACACGGCGCCGGAACGCATCGCCGAAGCCCGCTCCTTCGGCTGGCCGCTGCTGCACAAGCCGGTGCGTGCGGTGCAGTTGCGCGCGAGCTGCAGCGCGCTGCTGGGTGCCCACGAGGACCCTGCCCGCTTGCCCTAAAGGGCAATTGCCCGCGCCGCGGATGCGCCCGTAGCGTTGCGCATGCGCATTGCACCGTTCGTCTCGCTCCCTTCGTTCCGCCCGTGGATGTTCGCGTTCGCGTTGCTGCTCGGCGCGCCTGCGCACGCGTTCCCCGGCTTTCCGGCCTACGTCTCGCTGCCCCCGGAGGTGCTGGCCTACGACGAGAACTCGCTGGTCAAGGAGGACTTCGCCGAGGTGGAATTCCCGCTAGCCGAAGGCCGCAACGTCACGCAGCGCGGCCGTCATTTCCGCAGCTACGCGCGCTGGGCCGATGCCGACAACAAGCCCGCCGCCGAAACCTGGGCACGCTGGTGGCCCGCGCTGAAGGCAAGCGGTTGGTCCTTGCAGGGCCAGGCGGGCGAAGCGCCGATCTACTCGCTGAGACGACAGGCCGGCGGCACCGATAGCTGGCTGCGGGTCAGCCTGGGCGACTACACCTCGCCGCTGCTCGAACTGATCGAGATCACCCGCAAGGCCTCGACGCTCGTCCTCGAACCGCCCGCCGCCAGGCCCGAGAAGATCGGCGACAAGGACGACTTCCCGTACCTGCGCAAGCCGGAAGGCGCCGTGCTGAGCGGCACCGCGTATATCGAAACGCCGCTGGACGTGACGGTCGGCGGCGTGGATCGCGAGACGCAGCTCGTCGGCCGTGGTTACCAGGTGAAGACCTACCGGCCGCCTTCGACGCTGTCCAAGCTCGACTTCGAGACGCGTTACCGCGAAGCACTCGTCAAGGCCGGCTGGGACGTGAAGCCTGCGGCGGACGGCAAGCCGGGCGAAGGCGTCATCGTCGCGCGCTACGCGAAACAGGGGCGCCACCTGTGGGCGGTCCTCGGCCGCGGCAACGACGACAGCGACGCGGGGCTCGCCTTCAAGATCGCCGACCTCGGCGCCGAGGACTGGTCGGCGGCGTTGCGCAAGGACTGTCACGTCGCGCTGTACGGCGTGAACTTCGATTTCAACCAGGCCAGCCTGCGGCCGGATTCCACGCCGGTGCTCGACAAGCTGCTCGCGGTACTGCGCCAGGACGCGGCGCTCGCGCTGGAAATCGAGGGCCACACCGACAACGTCGGGGGCGATCCGTACAACCTGAAGCTCTCGGATGCGCGCGCCAGGACCGTCGTCGAATGGCTGGTGAAGCACGGCATCCCCGCGACACGCCTGAGCGCGCGCGGTTACGGGCTGCGCCAGCCGATCGCCGACAACGCGATCGACGAGGGCCGCGCGCGCAATCGTCGCGTGGAACTGCGGCGCCGCGACTGCGTTGCGCCCTGAGTCCGTCTTCCTGTTTCGCTTCTGATCCGGAATCCTCTTCGTGAACCTTCGCCCGCTCGTCGTCGGAATCGCCTGCCTGCTCTGCTCGCAACCCGGCTGGAGCGCCAGCCTGCGCCCGCTGGCGGCGCGCGTTCCGCCGCTGCCGGCCAGCGTCGCCGATGCCGCCAAGGTGTTCAAGGTCAACGCCCAGGGCAGCGTCGAAGCGCCCGCTCCTGCGCTGACGTTGCGCAAGGACATCGAGGCCGCGATCGCCGCTGCGGGAATCAACGCATCGCAAGCCACTCCGGGCGCAATGACGCCGGAACAGGGCTAGGCGCTGGCGCGGCGGGTGCAGTCGATGAGCCAGGCCGAGCAGGTGGCCTACGCGCTGCAGATGCAGCAGCAGATGATGGGCAACATGGGTGGTGGCTTCAGCGTGAGCGAGGGCGAACAGGCCGCGGCCGATCAGCTCAACGAGTTGAGGATGACGTTCAACACCACGCAGGCCGACGCGATCGGGCTGCAGCAGAAAACCGATGCACTGGTCGCCGCGTGGGACGCCGAGGGCGGCCGTACTTCCGGTTTCGATAACTCCGCGGTGCTCTGCAACGAGGCACAGCGCGCCACCTTGCTGAAGGAGAACACCGAGGCCCTCGCCCGTGCCGAACGCCGGCTCGCGCAGTCCGCCGCACTGGATCAGGAACTGCGCGCGCAGAGCACGAAGCTGCTCGCCGACGCCGATCGCGCGAGCACGCTGCTGACCCAGATCAAGGCCGCGCCGCTGCGCGCCAGTCTCGGCTCGGTCGACTTCGCGGCCACGCAGAGCGTGGCGGCCATCCTCGATCTGCGCACACGGCTCTACATCGAATCCGGCCGGCGTACGTCAGGCTTCGCGCAGGAGCGCGTCTTCCTCCAGCAGGCAAAGCTGGCGCCGTCGGAAAGCGAGTGCCTGAACGGCCTGTAACACGTAGCCCGGACGAAGTCCGGGTGTGCGTTCGCAATACGAGGACAACCCCGGACTTCGTCCGGGCTACGGGGTGCAGGTGGCCTTCACCGGAGCCGGTGGGTCCCTCACGACGCCGGCACGCAGATCAGCCAGCGGGACGCGCCCGATCGCGGTGTCGTCGAGGCTGCCGAGGTACAGCATGCCGTCGTGCTCGCGCACGCTCGTCACCGGGCCGAACGCGCCCTTACCTGCATAGCGGTACTGCTCGACGACCTTGCCATCCAGGTCCAGCCCCAGCACGAAGCCCTGGCGCCCTCCCACCGGCAGCCAGGACATCGGCAGCCGTGCGATCACCGCGCGCAGGAACGGGATGGGTCCGAGCTTGTCGAGCAACGCGTCGCGCGGCGCGTACAGCGCAACCCAGAAACGGTCGGTGCCGTTGAACGTGATGTTGTCCGGGAACCCGGGCAGGTTCTCGGCGAAGGTCTCGACCTGCCCGGAGCGATCGCCCTTCATCCAGTAGCGCGTGATGCGGTAGTCCGTGGTCTGGTTGACCAGCACGAACTGCTCGTCCGGACCCAGTGCCACGCCGTTGGCGAAATGCAGGTCGGCCAGCAGCGTCGCCGATCCCTTGCTGACCGGGTCGTGCAGCAACAGCCGTCCACGCGCGCCGTGCTCCAGGCCCTCGAGCCGGTGCTCGGCCAGGCCGAATTTCCAGGAAGCGTCGCTGAAGAAGACGCGGCCGCGCTCATCCAGCGCCAGATCGTCGGTCAGCCCCAGCGATATGCCATCGACCGCCGTCACCCAGGGCTCGAACTTGCCGTCGGTACGCAGGTGCAGCAGCCCCTTCATCGCGTCGGCAATCACCAGGCTGCCGTCGGCCTGCACCTGCAGGCCTGCGGGCCGGCCGCCGGTGTTTCCGAGAACGCGACATTCGCTGCCGTCCGCCGAAACCGATACGACCCGTCCATCGGCGAGGCCCGAATACAAGCGGCCCTGCGTATCGAACGCGATGGCCTCGGGTCCGGCGACGCCGCCGTCGACCAAGCGCTGCACGCCGCGCAGTGCGTCGTCCTTCGCATAGAAGCCTTCCTTCAACGACGGAGCGACCGGCGGATTCCACGCGACCGGGTTGATGTCCACGGGCCAGCCAACCAGGTAGACCGTCAGGGCCAGCGGAATCAACCAGAACATTCGCTTCAAACGTGTGCCCAAGCCTCTACTCCATGCGTCGAAAACCGGAATCGGATTGTGTAGGCCCCTGCGCGCGAGGTCCACGGAAAACCCTGCACTGATCGGCGATGCGTCCGTGACAGTTTGGTTCCCTCTCGAATTGTAGGATTGTAGGGCAAGCGGCCCGGCTTGCCATCCATGGGCGACAGGGGCCTCCACTCTCCGAGGGGGAAACGAGGCGACCGGGCAAGTCGGCGAGGCCGCCGGCTAGAGGCCTAAACTGTTGCATGCGTCCGCTTCAC
>CAZXXM010000320.1:2197-4431 GCA_964644715.1 uncultured Salinisphaerales bacterium | reverse complement strand
ATCTGTCCCAGATCATTCTCGCGCCGACACTGGCCTGGAAGATCTCCGATCGCTATCACTTCGGCATCGCCCCGCTGCTGGCTTTCCAGCAATTCAAGGCGTACGGCCTGCAGGCCTTCCAGGCGATTTCCGCCAGTCCCGATCACGTCACCAACCAAGGCTATGCCCGATCCTTCGGCGGCGGCGTTCGCGTCGGAGTGTTCGCACGCGTGATGACCCGGCTCGATGTCGGCGCCGCGTATTCCACGAAGGTTTACTTTCAGGACTTCGACGAATACCGCGGCCTGATCGCCGATCACGGTTCCTTCGACATTCCAGCCAACTTCAGCGTGGGCTTCGGATTCAGGCCGGGCGGTGGCGTGACCATTGGCGGCGATGTTCAGCGCATCTTCTTCAACAGCATTCCGGCGCTTGCCAATGGGGTTTCCAATTCGGTGAACAACCCGCCCGATGACCCTTTCGGTTCACGCAGGGGATCCGGATTTCACTGGGACAACGTCACCACCTATCGCCTGGCGCTGGCGTGGACCGCTACCGAGCGGCTAACGCTTCGCATCGGCGGTGCGTTCGGGCGTCACCCCACCAACGGGAACGACGCGAATTCGACCAGCCTCAATCTCTTCGCACCGAACGCGACGTGGCAGGGGACCGTGGGAGGAAGCTGGGCGATCACGAAGTCGAGCGAGATTCACGGCGCCTACGGACGGTACATGGTCAGCGACATCGACGGGGATTCGGCCACCGGCGCGCTCGGCATCGGCGGCCGGGAATCGATCGACCCTCACGTCAACACGTTCCTCATCGGGTACACCCGTCACATCGGGAAATAATCGCGAGGCGATTCGTCGCCACGCAGGCGTGAACAGCGGGCGTGGCGTCGGCGTTGAGTTTGTCCATCGGCCGACCTCCGGTCCCGATGACAGCACCGAGGTCGGGTAGGCTTTTGCGCCGGCACTCGCCAGCGTCCCTCTTTCTCCGCATGACGATACAACTCGCACTCGTCCCCGGCGCACAGCGCCCGCTGACGATCGAATACCAATGGCTCAACGCGGATGCGCCTGCAAGCGCGCCCTTGCTCGTGTTCCTGCACGAAGGCCTGGGCTCGATCTCGATGTGGCGCGACTTCCCGCAGAAGCTCTGCGAGGCCGGCGGCTTCCGCGGTCTGGTCTACTCGCGTCCCGGCTATGGACGTTCCTCGCCACGCCCACGAGACGAACGCTGGGCGCCGTCGTTCATGCACGACCAGGCCTTCTCCGTGCTGCCGGACGTGCTGACGGCGGTCGGCGTCGATACTTCGCAGGACCGACCGTGGCTGTTCGGTCATAGCGACGGCGGCTCGATTGCGCTGCTGCACGCGAGCCGCTTTCCGCAGCGCGTCGCCGGCGCGGTGGTGCTGGCGCCCCACCTGTTCGTCGAGGACATCAGTGTGGACAGCATCGCCAAGGTGCGCGAGGTCTACGGTCAGCCAGGGCTACGTGAAAAACTCGCGCGCCATCACGCCGACGTCGATTCGGCGTTCTGGGGCTGGAACGATATCTGGCTGGATCCTGCGTTCCGCAGCTGGAACATCGAGCGCGAGGTGGCGCAGATCCAGTGCCCGGTGCTCGCCGTGCAGGGCGTCGACGACGAGTACGGGACGATGCGCCAGGTCGATCGCATCGCCGAACTCGTACCGGGATCGGAGTTGTTGAAACTCGCCGAATGCGGGCATTCGCCGCATCGGGATCAACCCGACAAGGTCATCGCGGCGACGTTGCGGTGGATATCGCGACAGGGATGATGGTTCACGGGCGGGTCAGTGCAGGGCCCCGCTGCGGCCATCCGTCCTGCCGGAGTGACCCTGCCCCGACCGTCCGATCACTCAGGCGTTCCCGACATGGAGATCCGACAGGTACCAGCCGTCGACGCCGCGTCGATACTTGAGCATCCAGCGCTGCTTGCCCTGTTCGTAGCGAACCAGGTATCGGTGCGTCACGCAGCCTGCGAAGACCGTTTCCTCGGCCGGCGCCACGCCGCGCAAGGCGCCGAGCCCGACCACCGCCGCAGTGACGGTCTGCTTCTGCGCGTCCAGCCGCGCCCGCAGGCCCGAATCTTCGCTGCGCGACAGCGCGGCCGCCCGTATGAACGCGGCATCGACGTCGTGCGCGGCGGCGCGTTCGACGACGGCAAGACCCTCGCGGATCGCGACGGATTGCGGCCGATAGCCGGCGCTCGCCGCCAGCTCGGGAGTGGTC
>CAZXXM010000320.1:0-2097 GCA_964644715.1 uncultured Salinisphaerales bacterium | reverse complement strand
CCGATGCCGCTGACGCCGAAGATCGCGCCCTTGGGCAGCAGGTCGACCATCGTCTGCAGGTTGCGCGGCGTGTACGGCATGGCGTTCTGGAACGCGCTGATGCCCATCACCAGGTTGATGAAGTAAGGCTCTTCATCGAGACCCGCCTCGATCAGCGCGTTGGTGTCCTGCACGATGTGCGTCGGCGAGAACACCTCCCACTCCGGCTTGATGCCGCGCTTGCGCATTTCCACCGCAAGCATCCGGCATCGCTCCGGGCCGGTGTTCATCAGGATTTCCTTGCCGTCGAACATGCAGTTGATCGTCGTGGCATCGAGCGTGCACATCTCGGCGCCCGCCTCCATGCCTTTGATGCGTTCCTCGAACAGGATTTCCCAATAGCCGTTCGGCGCCTGTCGCACCATGTCACCGCTGACGCCACCGCCGGTGGAGTTGTTGAGGATGATGTCGCACTTCTGGCGGATGCGCGTGTTGAGGTCGTAGTAGATGTCGGCATTGCACGTGGCCAGATCATCCGGACGACGCGCATGCAGCGCGACGACGCTCGCTCCGAGGTTGTAGCAGTCGTAGACGTCGCGCGCGATCTCGTCCGGCTGCGTCGGCAGGTGCGGACTCATCTTCTTGCTGGCCATGCCGCCGGTAGGGGCGATCGTGATGATGACCTTGTTGCTGCTCATGGATGTCTCCTCCTGCTCCGCGGCGGGTACGGGTACGGACCCGCGTTGATGAATTCAGTGTCCTGGCGCTGCAGGCGCCGGTGCACTCATGCTGGCCTGCAAGGTGGACAGGATCCAGTCGCGATCGAGCTCGCGTCCGATCAGCACCAACCGCGAAACCTTGGGCTCGAACATGCGCCACACCGTCGACGGATTGGCCTGGATCAGCCCCTGTACGCCCTGCACGATCACGCGGCTGCGCATGCCCTGGATCGCGAGCACACCCTTGATGCGCCACAACGACTCGCCATAGCGCTCGTTGATGGCGGCCAGCGCCTGGTTGAGACGGATGCCGTCGAGTTCGGCATCTGCCTGGAAGCTCACGCTGACGACACCCGGCGTGTGATCCGCGCCGCTGCTCGCAGCGCCAGCCGGCGCGAAGATCACGCGATCGAACTGGTAGCCCCGTAGTTCGAGCAACTTTTCGAAGACCTCGCTCCAGTCGGCGCGCGTCACGTCGAGCGCGGTGATCGCAGCCACCGTATTGGCCTCGCCGACCGACTTCAACAGGCGTTCCTCGTCGCCGGGTCGCATCTCCTGCAGCAGATCGATCTTGGTGATCAGCACGCGATCGGCGTAGCCGAGCTGTGCCTGCGCCTCCACCGATTCCGCGAGATTGCGCTCACCGTTGATGGCGTCGAACAAGGTGACGACGCCATCGAGAAAATACTTGGCCAGCACCTCGGTCTCGGCCATGAACGTGCGCACGATCGGGCCGGGATCGGCGAGGCCGGTCGGCTCGATCAGCACGTGGTCGAACGCGATCTCGCCCTTCTCGCGTCGCGTGGCCAGGTCGTTCAGCGCGTTCGCCAGATCGCCGCGGACGGTGCAGCAGACGCAGCCGTTGGTGAGCTGCACGACGGTCTCGCCGCCGTCCTTCACCAGCAGGTCGGAATCGACGTTGATCTCGCCGTACTCGTTCTCGATGACGGCGAAGCGGCGGCCGTGCGCTTCCTTGAGGATGCGGTTGATCAGCGTGGTCTTGCCGGAGCCGAGGAAGCCGGTCAGGACGGTGACGGGGATGGCGACGGGTCTCATGGCGCGTTCTCGTGGCGTGCGGATCGCGCATGCGGGCATGCGTCGGAGAAACCTTGGTGCGCGGGGCGCACCCTACGGGTCCCTTTCCATGGCGAGGGCGTCGGCGCAGAAATCGCCGAGTTCCTCGATGGACGTATCCGCTGCGACTTCGCGTGCGGTGAACACCACGCGGGCCGCTCCGGTGGCACCGGCCAGATCCGCCCAGTTCGCGGGATCGGCGGAGATGGTGAGGCCGTGCGCCTTTTCGATCGACGCTTCCTGCTCCGGCGACGGACAGGCCACCGTCGCAGCTGGCCACTCGGCGGGCACTAGGCCGTCGAATGCGAGCAGCGCCGGGATGCGA
>CAZXXM010000319.1:3379-4441 GCA_964644715.1 uncultured Salinisphaerales bacterium | reverse complement strand
TCGGTCACCGCCGCGATCATCGCGCGCTTCTGCGCAACGGTGCGGCCCTCCAACAGGTTCACCTGGATGATCGGCATGCGCGGCTCCTCGTCGCTGCTGTTCGATTCGCCACGAGGTTAGGTCCGCGTGTCCGCGAGCGTCCAATACTCTTGATGGATGGCCCGATACCCCCCGAGTATCATGGCCCGGAGTCTTCACCGGATTTCTTTCAGATATGTCGATCGCCGGCATCGAACTGCGCCACCTGCGCTACTTCGTGGCGGTGGTCGAGCAACGCACGTTCCGTGCGGCGGCGCTGCGGTTGCACGTCTCGCAACCGCCGCTGACGCGACAGATCCACCAGCTCGAGGAAGCGCTCGGCGTGAAGCTGCTCGAGCGCAGCGCACGCGGCGCCGAACCGACGGCCGCAGGCAAGGTGTTCTACGCCGAGGCGCGCAACCTGCTGGGACTCGCCGAGCAGGCCGCCGAGCGCACGCGCATGGCCGGCGACGGACGGCTCGGGCGGCTCGACATCGGCGTGTTCGGCTCGGCGGTGCTCGGCGCGATCCCGCGGATCGTGCAGCGCTTTCGTCTCAGCCATCCGCAGGTGGAACTGGTG
Organism: uncultured Salinisphaerales bacterium; assembly: GCA_964644715.1. Taxonomy (GTDB): domain Bacteria; phylum Pseudomonadota; class Gammaproteobacteria; order Nevskiales; family Nevskiaceae; genus Panacagrimonas. Next base: position 3,843 of record CAZXXM010000319.1, on the reverse strand, counting down.
CTGCACGGCCTCGACCGCCTCGGGCAGGTCAAGGCTCTTCGCGAACGGCGCATCGCCGTGGGCTTCAACCGCTACTTCGCCGACGAGCCGGACCTGAGCTGGGAAGTGATCCAGACCGAGCAGATGGTCGTCGTGCTGCCGGAGCAGCATCCGCTGGCGGGACGCGAGGTGCTGAGCCTGGCCGAGATCGGCGGCGAACCGCTGATCCTGTATCCGCGCACGCCGCGCCCGGGCTTCATCGATCAGATGATGCGGATGTTCCACCTGCGGCGGATCACGCCGAACGTGAGCCAGGAAGTGGACGACATGGTCACGGCCGTCGGGCTCGTCGCCAGCGGCTTCGGCCTGAGCCTGGTCACCGACTCCGGCCGCAACCTGCGCGTCCCCGGCACCGTGCAGGTTCCGCTGCGCAAGGACGATTCGGCGACGGTGGACCTGTGCATGATCCATCGGCGCGACGACGA
>CAZXXM010000319.1:0-3279 GCA_964644715.1 uncultured Salinisphaerales bacterium | reverse complement strand
TCGTCGATACGGCACCGATATCGCGCACGCCCGGCAAAGGTATTGGTCCGCCGTCACGCCGGACGCTAAGGTCCGACGCTCGGAACACGCGATGCCGATCGCCGATGCGCGGCCGGCCATCCCCACCACGACGACCCGATGCCCACCGCGTCGGCGCGATCAGAGGAGACGACTGCGCATGACCTTGACCAAGGCCGGCATGGAGGCGCATATCCGCGCGTACTTCGACGCCTGCAACTCCGGCGACCCGGAACGCATCGCGGCTTATTTCGAACCGGACGGCATCCACTACTTTCCGCCGGGCATGTACGGCGGGCCGTTCCGCGGTGGTCTCGAGATCGGGCGGCGCTGGCAGGCGGCGGTGCAGAACCTCGGTTCGTACTGGACCGTCGATCATTTCATCGGCGAGCCGGAATCGCGGCGCGCGGTGATCGAGTGGACGCACTTCAAGCGCGCGCAGGGCACGATGCTGCGCGGTGACGAGTGGTACATCTTCAGCGAGAAAGGCCTGATCCAGGAGATCCGCGCGTATTACGCCTCGCCCCAGGATCGCGGGCTGACGGCCCTGGAGCTCGGGGATTTCGATTACGCCGGGCGCGGGTACCCGGTGAAAGCTCCACCGCTCCCGTAACCCGGACGCTCGCATGACGCAGACACCCGGCATCTTCATCAACGGTGAATGGCGCGACGGCGCCGGCATCGAACCCAACATCAATCCGTCCGACACGCGCGACGTCGTCGGCGACTACGCGCTGGGCTCGGCGCGCGACGTGGCCGACGCCGTCGCCGCCGCCCGCGAGGCATTCCCGTCGTGGAGCGCGACGACGCCGCAGCAGCGATCGGAGATCCTCGATCGCGCGGGGACCGAACTGCTCGCGCGCAGCGCCGAACTCGGCCGGCTGCTGTCGCGCGAGGAGGGCAAGACGCTGCCCGAGGGCATCGGCGAGGCGGCACGGGCCGGCCAGATCTTCAAGTGGTTCGCCGGCGAGGCGCTGCGGTTGTCCGGCGAGCGGGTTCCCTCGACCCGGCCCGGCATCGACATCGAGGTGACGCGCGAGCCGCTCGGCGTCATCGGCCTGATCACGCCCTGGAACTTCCCGCTGGCGATCCCGGCATGGAAGATCGCGCCGGCGCTGGCCTTCGGCGACTGCGTCGTCTTCAAGCCGGCCGAGTTCACGCCCGCTTGCGCCGTGGCACTGGTCGAAGTGCTGGCGCGCGCCGGCTTGCCGGCTGGCGTGCTCAACTTGGTCAACGGCGCTGGTGGCTCGGTCGGCGCGGCGCTCACGGCATCGAAGGACGTCGACGGCATCAGCTTCACCGGCTCGGTCGCCACCGGCCGTGCGGTCGCGCAGGCCGCCGCGGCGCGCATGGCGCGCGTGCAGTGCGAGATGGGCGGCAAGAATCCGCTGGTGGTGCTGGACGACGCCGACCTGGACGTCGCCGTCAACTGCGCCGTCAACGGCGCGTACTTCACCACCGGCCAGCGCAGCACCGCGTCGTCGCGGCTGATCGTCACGCAGGGCATTCACGACCGCTTCGTGTCGCGCGTCGTCGAGCGGCTGAGTGCGCTGAAGATCGATCACGCGCTGAAGGACGGCACCGAGATCGGCCCGGCGATCCACGAGGCGCAGCTGGAGAAGGATCTTCGCTACGTCGGCATCGCCACCGCCGAGGGCGCGACCCTGGCTGTCGGCGGCGAGCGCCTGCAGCGCGACACGCCGGGCTGGTACCTGTCGCCCGCGCTGCTGACCGGCACCGCGAACCAGGTCCGCATCAATCGCGAGGAAGTGTTCGGCCCGGTGGCGAGCGTGATCCGCGTACGCGACTACGAAGAGGCGCTGGCGGTGGCCAACGACACCGAGTTCGGTCTTTGCGCCGGGCTCTGCACCAGCAGCCTCAAGCACGCCACGCACTTCAAGCGCGCGGTGCAGGCCGGCCTGGTGATGGTCAACCTGCCGACGGCGGGGCTCGACTACCACCTGCCGTTCGGAGGCCGGAAATCCAGCAGCTACGGGCCGCGCGAACAGGGCGAGGCGGCACGCGAGTTCTACACGCAGGGCAAGACCGCCTACCTGTTCGCCTGAAGCGGACGCGCCGCTTCCGCGATACGCGAGCCGTATCGCTCGAAGCGTCCAAAGGTATTGGTCCCCGTCCGATGGCGGCGGTAGCGTTCGATGGCAAGCAGACAGATAACAGCCCGGCCGAGTCATGCCCCATTCGATGCACGAGGGCAGACCGAGCCGGTGCAAGGACACTGGAAGGAGATCGCCGATGTTCGTGAAGAACGCCTGGTACAACGCAGGCTGGGATTACATGTTCACGCAGAGCCAGCGCAACGGGCTCACGCAGGCCAAAGGCGCGCTGGTGGCGCGCAAGATCGCCGGCGAACGCGTGGTGCTGTATCGCAAGCCTTCGGGCGAACTCGTGGCACTCGAAGACCGCTGCCCGCACCGGCAGGCGGCGCTGTCGCTGGGACAGAAGGAAGGCGACAGCCTGCGCTGCCTGTACCACGGCATGCGCTTCGGACCCGACGGCAAGTGCAACGAGATCCCGGGCCAGGAGACGATTCCCGAGCGGGCCTGCGTGCGCGTGTTCCCGGTCGTCGAGAAGGACAACTGGGTCTGGGTGTGGATGGGTGACGCGGCCAAGGCCGATCCCAAGCTGATTCCGCACGCGGTCGGGCCCAGCGATCCCGACTGGAACGTGAAGTGCTCGCAGATGCACGTGAAGGCGAACTACCGGCTGGAGATCGCCAACCTTGCGGACCTGACGCATCTGGCGTGGATCCATCGCGACACCCTGGGCGCGCCGGACCTGATCACGCGCAGCAAGTACGTGAACATCAAGCCCAAGTTCACGATGCTGCCCAACGCCATGCGCACGCAGTACTACGTGCGCAGCGTGCCGATCAACAGCTTCCTGGCGCACCTGTTCCCGCCCGAGATGAGGTTCGATCTCGAGTTCGACATCATGCACACGCTGCCCTGCACCTGGGTGCTGCACTTCCGCGCCTTCGTCGCCGACGGCAACGAAGAGGGCGCGCCGACCGGCGCGCTGGTCGCGGACACCTGGACCAGCCAGGCGGTGACGCCGAACGACGAGGAAGACGTCGACTACTACTACTCCTGGGGGTCGTCGAAGAATCTGGAGATCGCCGGCCTGTCGCAGTTGTTGTGTGACAACCTCGACGACGCATTCAACGAGGACCGCGTCGCGCTCGAGGCACAGCACGTGCGCGTCAGGGAGCGCCCCAACCATCCGACCGTGGACATCATCCAC
>CAZXXM010000318.1:0-4465 GCA_964644715.1 uncultured Salinisphaerales bacterium | reverse complement strand
AGCAGGTCCTTGGCCAGCAGGATGCCGACGATCTCGTCGCGCGTATCACCAGTGACCGGAAAGCGCGAGTGGCCGGATTCGACGACCTGCTCGATCAACTTGTTCAGCGGCCAGGCGCGTTCGACGAAGCTGATCTGCGCACGCGGCACCATGATGTCGCGCACCTGCGTCTCGGACGTCCCGAGAATGCCCTGGAACATCGTCAGGGCATCCGCGTCCATCAGTTGCAGATTGCGCGCTTCGCGCAGCAGCGACAGCAGATCCTCGCGCGTGCGCGGGCCACCACCGAACCGGCGCACCATGCGCTGGACCCAGCGATTCACGTTCGGACTGCCACTGCCTTGCGCTGTTGCGTCTTCGCTCATGCCGGTCGTTTGCGCTTGCGCGCCGTAGGTCTCGCGGTCGTGGCGTAGGGGTCGGGGAACCCCATCCCCGCCAGTATCTTCCGCTCGCAGGCCTCCATCACCTCGGCCTCGCTCTCCTGGACATGATCGTAACCCAGAAGATGCAGGCAGCCATGTACCACCAGGTGGGCCCAATGGGCACGGGGCTCCTTGCCCTGCTGCTGGGCCTCCATCGCCACCACCGGGCCGCAGATCACGATGTCGCCCAGGATCGGGACGTCGAGCATGTCGCCGTCGTACGGGAAGGACAGGACATTGGTCGACTTGTCCTTGCCACGATAGCGCCGGTTGAGCTCCTGGCTTTCGGCTTCGTCGACGATGCGGATGGTGATGTCGCCGGCGATGCGCCCGAGCGCCGTATTGGCCCATTCGCGCAGGCTGGACGCCGCCGGAATGCCGGCAGGGTCGATCCGGCGCTGGATCAGGATCTCGCTCACCGGCGCCCGCTCCCTCGCAGGCTGCCCGGGCAACCTCGCTTACCGTGTCGACGAGCGCTCACGCTGGCGGCGGATTCTGAGCTTCGTGCACTTCGTACGCGTGCACGATCGCCTGCACCAGGGGATGGCGCACGACGTCCTCTTTCCGGAACTGAACGAAGCTGACGCCGTGCACGCCATCGAGCACTTTCATGGCGTGCTTGAGGCCGCTCTGCGAGTGCCGCGGGAGGTCGATCTGGGTGACGTCGCCGGTGACGACGGCGACGCTGCCGAAACCGATACGGGTCAGAAACATCTTCATCTGTTCCAGCGTGGTGTTCTGAGCTTCGTCGAGGATGATGAAGGACTCGTTAAGCGTCCGGCCGCGCATGAAGGCCAGCGGCGCCACTTCGATCACCGCGCGCTCGATCAGGCGCGCCACGCGCTCGAACCCGAGCATCTCGTACAACGCGTCGTACAGCGGGCGCAGGTAAGGGTCGACCTTCTGTGTCATGTCGCCCGGCAGGAAGCCCAGCTTTTCTCCCGCTTCCACGGCCGGCCGCGTCAGCACGATGCGCCGTACGCGATCCTTCTCGAGCGCCTGCACCGCGCTGGCCACGGCCAGGTAGGTCTTCCCGGTACCGGCCGGGCCGATGCCGAACGACAGGTCGTGCGACGCGATGTTCTTCAGGTATTGCTTCTGCAGCACGCCGCGCCCGCGCACGACGCCGCGCTTGGTGCGCACGACGATCTCGCCGTGCTCCGCCGGTTGGGCATCGTCATCGGGTCGCCGGCGCTCGCCGGTGTGTTCGAGCAGCGCCAGGTGCACGTCCTCCGACGTGAGGACTGCGTTCGCGCTCTGCTCGAACAGGCCCCGCAGCACCGCCTCGCCGTTGGCGCGATCCACCGCGTTGCCGACCAGCCGGAAGCGATTGCCGCGGTTGCGCACCTCGATGCCCAGCCGCAGCTCGATCTGGCGCAGATGTTCGTCGAAGGCCCCGGCGACGTTCGCGATGCGCGCGTGATCGTCCGGCTCCAGCACGAGATCGGTGATTTCGTTTCGGTCTTTCATGGTGGAGTCCGGGCGGGGCTCAGGCGAGCAGGCGGCCACGCAGCGAATTGGCTGCGGACTCCGTGATCAGGATGTCGGCGAAGTGGCCCGCGAGGGATTCGGGGCCGTCGAAGTTCACGACGCGGTTGGCCGACACCCGCCCGGCCATCTGGCCCCCGCCCCGGCGCGACGGACGTTCGACCAGCACCGACTGCGTGGTGCCGACGAAGCTCTCGCGGAAGCGATCGTCGAAATGCCGGATACGTTCCTGCAGCAGGTGCAAGCGCTGTTGCTTGATCTCGGCCGGCACCCCGTCGCGAAGATTGGCCGCGGGCGTTCCAGGTCGCGGCGAATACACGAACGAGAACGCGCAATCGAAACCGATCTCGTCGATCAGCGCGATCGTCTGCGCGAAGTCCTCGTCGGTCTCGCCCGGGAAGCCAACGATGAAATCGGACGAAAGCGACAGCCCGGGACGTGCGGCGCGCACACGGGCGATCTTCTGAAGATAGGCGGCGCGCGTGTAGCCGCGCTTCATCATGCCCAGGATGCGATCGCTGCCCGACTGGACCGGCAGGTGCAGGTAGGACGCCAGCTTCGGCTCCTCGGCGAAGGCATCGGCCAGCGCATCGGTGAATTCCGCCGGGTGCGAGGTCGTGAAGCGGATGCGCTCGATGCCCGGGATGCGCGCGACGTAGTGGATCAGCAGCGCCAGGTCGCAGGTCTCGGAAGAGTCGCCCATCGCGCCACGGTAGGCGTTCACGTTCTGGCCCAGCAGGGTCACCTCGCGCACGCCCTGTTCGGCGAGCTGCGCGATCTCGACCAGCACCGAATCCAGCGGCCGGCTGATCTCGGTACCGCGCGTGTACGGCACCACGCAGAAGGTGCAGTACTTCGAGCAGCCTTCCATGATCGACACGAAGGCGGCGGGTCCTTCGGCGCGCGGCGCCGGAAGCGCGTCGAATTTCTCGATTTCCGGGAAGCTGACGTCGATGCTCGGTCGCTGGGTCTGCCGACGCGTCTGCAGCAGCTCCGGCAAGCGGTGCAGCGTCTGCGGCCCGAACACCAGGTCGACGATCGGCGCGCGCCGCGCTATGGCCTCACCCTCCTGACTCGCGACGCAGCCCCCGACGCCGATCAGACGCTTCGGATCGGCGTCCTTCCATTGCTTCCAGCGCCCCAGTTCGGAGAAGACTTTTTCCTGCGCCTTCTCGCGTACCGAGCAGGTGTTGAGCAGCAGCAGGTCCGCCTCGTCCGCGTTCTGCGTGCGCTCGTAGCCATGCGATTTCGCGAGCACGTCGGCCATCTTGACCGAGTCGTACTCGTTCATCTGGCAACCGTGCGTGAGCACGTAGAGCTTGGGGGAGGACGACATCCGGGATCGGCGGCGGGCAGCTTCGCGAGGGGCCGGGATTATACGGACAGGGTCGTGGTCGCAGCCGGATCGATGTGCCAGGCCGATCGCCGTCGCCTTTAAGTACGATTCTTTGTCACATCGAGGAATCGATCGAAACGCGTCGTAGCCCGGACGAAGTCCGGGATTTCTTCAACCCGTTGAGGGGAAAGCCTCGGATTTCGCCCGGGCTAAGGGTCGATCCCTTCTCGCCGACAGCCCGCACGGCCGGTCTCTAGAATCGCGCCGGGGCGAGACATGACCACAACGACAGGGAATCGCGCATGGACGATCTGGGCATGGCGCCGCGCTGGGGATCGGCGTTCACGCGGGCACTGGGCGCCGCGCTGCTGCGATTCCTCGGATGGAAGATGGACGTGCACCTGCCGCGCGACACGCCGCAGCTCGTGATCACCGCGGCGCCGCATACCTCGAACTGGGACGGCATCCTCGGCGTCGCGGCGATCCTGGCCCTCGGCATTCGCGTGAATTTCTTCGCCAAGGACACACTGTTCCGCTGGCCTTTCCGGGGTTTGCTGGTGAGCCTGGGTGGGGTGCCGATCCGGCGCGACGCCGCGCGCGGCATCGTCGAGCAGACGTCGGACCTGTTCGCGGCCAAGGAGCGCCTGTTCGTCGGCGTGGCGCCGGAAGGCACGCGCTCGCGCGCGCCGATCTGGAAAAGCGGTTTCTACCGGATCGCGACCGCGGCCGGCGTCCCGATCCTGCTGGCCTACATCGACTACGAAAGAAAGCAGGTCGGCACCGGCCCGCTGATCCGGCCGAGCGGGAACTACGAAGAGGATCTCGCGCGGATCCAGGCCTACTACCGGACGGTCACGCCCCGGCATCCGCAGAAATTCGCCGCCGAGGGCTGACAAGCCCGGACGAAGTCTGGGCTACGTGACGCATCAAGGCCCGGTGTATTCCTCGGGCTGGCAGCGGAAATTCAGTTCGACCTCACCGCCTTGCATGAAATCGGAGATCCCGCTGGTGAGGTGGGTCGGCAGCGCGTGCTGCCCCCTCGCGACGCAATGCGCTTCGGCCACCTGCATCGCTTCTCGGCGCGCAACCTTCTTGCCCTCGGGCACTTCCTCCGCGTCGATCGTCACCATGTAGGAGTTCTCGCCGACCTCCTGCATGCGCGGTCCCTTCGCCGCGCAAGCCGCGAGCACCAGGACCAGACCACAGACCACGCCTAAGG
>CAZXXM010000317.1:0-4497 GCA_964644715.1 uncultured Salinisphaerales bacterium | reverse complement strand
GCTCTCGGCAGCGGCGTAATTCGAGAAGCACACACGCCTCGCACCGGCCTTCGGCGCGAGGCGTTCTTCCATCGGGCTGAGGAGGGGATCTTGGCCAAGCAGAGACTCACATCGAACGCGGCCGCCGTTGTCACCGGCGCCGGTAGCGGAATCGGCCGCGCCTTCGCGCTGGAACTGGCCCGCCGCGGTGGCCACGTCGTGTGCTCGGACATCAACCTGGCCTCGGCACAGGAGACCGTTGCGCTGATCCAGGCCGAAGGCGCCGCTGCTACCGCGGTACGGACCGACGTCACCCAGCTCGACCAGGTGGAGGCGCTGGCCGCGGAGGCCGAGCGCTGGCTCGAATCCCCGATCGACGTCGTCATCAACAACGCCGGGGTCGGTGCGGGCGGCTCGCGTGTCGGCGAGACCTCGATCGACGACTGGAAATGGGTGCTCGGCGTGAACCTGTGGGGCGTCATCCACGGCTGCCACGTCTTCACGCCGAAACTGCGCGCGCAGCGGCGTGGCGGAATCATCAACGTCGGTTCCACGGCGAGCTTCGCGGCGGCGCCGACGATGGGGCCGTACAACGTCAGCAAGTCGGCCGTGCTCGCGCTGACCGAAACGATGGCGGCGGAGTTCCAGGGCAGCGGCCTTCACGTCACCGCGCTGTGCCCGACCTTCGTCAAGACCAACATCGTGCGCGACGGCCGCATCGCCACGAATGCCTCGGGCTTCGCCGACAAGGTCATGAAGTGGACGGGCATCGAGGCCGACGGCGTGGCACGCGAGACGCTGGACGCGCTCGATCGCAACCAGCTCTACGTGCTGCCCCAGCTGAATGCGCGAACCATCTGGCGTGCCAAGCGACTGGCACCTGCGCTCTATGCGCGCGGCGCCGGCCTGCTCAACCGGATCGTCGCGGCGCGCAGCTGAAGTCCGCGCGCCGCGACCCCGGCAACCGATTACATCGCATCGATCCCGGCACCCCAGGCTCATCGCCCGGCGCCGAAGGATCGCTGCGTTCGAAACATCCGATTCCGCAGCGAGGAGAACCGCATGCAACTCGATCTCGACAAGACGCTGGCCAAGATCAAGGCCAGTCAATGGGCGCTCGCCGACATCGACTGGGACGCGCCGGGCCGCGAACGGGTGACCGAGAACGCCGAGCTGTATCCCAAGCTCAAGGCCTTCATGGCCGACCTGATGTGGATCGAGCACGTGGGCGCACGCGGCTTCGCTGCGATGGCCAAGAAGGCGCCGAACGAGACGCTCGCCGAGATCTATCGCTACTTCCACGCCGAAGAACAGAAGCACGCCAACGCCGAGATGGCGCTGATGAAGCGCTGGGGCATGCTCGACGACGAGGACACGCTGCCCGAGCCCAACATCAACATCCGCCTGGTCGTGGAATGGCTCGATACCTATGCCGACCAGATGCCGCTGTCGGTGCTGGGCTCCGTGATCCCGATGCTCGAGATCACGCTCGACGGCGCGCTGTGCAAGTTCCTGCTCGACACCGTGGACGATCCCGTCTGCCACGCCGCGTTCGCCAAGATCAACGCCGACGAGTCGCGCCACCTGGGTGTCGACTTCCACGTGCTGGAGATGCTGGGCCACGGCCCGATCTACCGCCAGAGCCTGGAGTTCGTCGCACGCCTGCTCGATCCGCGGCTGATGATCGGCATCGCGTCGTACCTGCCGCTACTTAACAAGATGCGGGACAACCTCGTGAAACTGGGGTTGAAGGAAGACCGGCTCTACGACGCGATCCGCAAGTACGAGCGCGTGGGCGGTACGCCGGGCGGGCGTCGCAATCCCTGGTTCCAGCTGATCTCTCGGCAGGGGCGCTGGGTCATCGACCGCGCGAATTGGGCGTATCACGTTCCCGTGGATGCCCTGGTGAAGATCACCGCGCGCATTCCGCCGAGCGCGCTGCCGCCGGTGCCGACCTGGGTCAAGCAGCTCACGTGGAAGCCGGCGGCCTGACCCGTTAGCCCGGACGAAGTCCGGGCTCAGCTCAATCGAACGACGTGCACCCCGGACTTCGTCCGGTATCTACGGATGGAGATTTTTTGAATGAACGACTTCCGCATCCCGAGCCTCAAGCGCCGCAGCAAGAAGAAGGCGGCCGCCGACTCGACACCCGTAGACACGACCGTCGAGACGCCCCTCGTCGACACGCTGATCGTCGGCGCCGGCTTCGCGGGCCTGGGCACCGCCATCCGCCTGCAGCAGGCCGGCGTGAAGAACATCGCGATCCTCGAGCGCGGCAGCGAGGTGGGCGGGACCTGGCGCGATAACCAGTATCCCGGCGCGGCCTGCGACATCCCTTCGAACCTGTACTCGTATTCGTTCGCGCAGAACCCGGACTGGTCGCGTGGGTTCTCCGGCAGCCGCGAGATCCTGGGTTACGTTCACCAACTGGTGAATCGCTTCGACCTGCATCGACTCGTGCGTTTCAACCAGAACGTCGAGTCGATGGCCTTCGACGAGGCCGCGGGCCAGTGGCGTGTGATGACGGCGGACGGCCAAGTGCATCGTGCCCGCAGCGTCGTGATGGCGCAGGGCCCGCTGTCGAACTCGAGCTGGCCGAAGATCATGGGCCTGGAAACCTACGAAGGCCACAAGATCCACAGCGCGCGGTGGGACCACGGCTACGATTTCACCGGCAAGCGCGTTGCGGTGGTCGGCACCGGCGCGAGTGCGATCCAGATCGTGCCCGAACTGGTGAAGCAGGCGGCGCACGTGAAGGTGTTCCAGCGCACGCCGGCCTGGGTGATGCCGCGGCCGGACTACGCTTCGCCGGACTGGAGCAAGAAGCTGTTCGGCCGCATGCCGGCGGCGCAGACCGCATTCCGCGAGCTGCTGTACTGGGTCCACGAATCGATGGCGGTGGGCGTGGTGTGGACGACGCCGGTCACGCGCCTGTTCGAACGCCTCGCGAGGCTCTACCTGCGCTCGCAGGTGCGTGATCCCTGGATGCGTCGCCAGCTCACGCCGGATTTCCGGCTCGGTTGCAAGCGCATCCTGATCTCGAACGACTGGTACACGTCTCTGCAGGCGCCCAACTGCGAGCTGGTGACCTGGCCGATCGCGCGCATCTCGGAAAAGGGCATCCGCACCGTCGAAGGCATCGAGCACCAGTTCGACTGCATCGTGTTCGCCACCGGCTTCGACGTGTCCAAATCCGGCGCGCCGTTCCCGGTCACCGGTCTGAACGGCCGCAGCCTCGACCAGGAATGGTCGCGCGGCGCGCAGGCCTTCAAGAGCGTCAGCGTGTCCGGCTATCCGAACGTGTTCCTGACCTTCGGGCCGAACTCCGGCCCCGGCCACAACTCGGCCCTGGTCTACATGGAAGCGCAGATCGACTACATCGTTAAGGGTGTCCGCAAGCTGCTGGACGACAACCTGCGCGTGCTCGACGTGCGCGCGGAGGTGCAGGCGGCCTACAACGCCGGTATCCAGAAGCGCCTGAAGCGCACCAACTGGAACTCCGGCTGCCGCAGCTGGTATCTCACGGAGGACGGTTTCAACGCGACGATGTACCCGGGCCTGGCGACACAGTTCCGGGCGCAGATGTCACGGTTCGAGGCCAACGATTACCGGACAATGCGCGCCTGACCAGTTGCGGGTTTCCCGCGGGAACGTGACATGAGCAGGCAGCGGATCGACGGACGCACCATCGTCATCACGGGCGCCTCCAGCGGCATCGGGGAGTCGGCGGCACGGCAGCTTGCGGCCCGGGGTGCGCGCGTGTGCCTGGTCGCACGCCGCGCCGAAGAACTGGAGCGCGTGCGCGGAGAGATCTGCCAGGCGGGCGGGCAGGCCTGGAGCTATGCGGCGGATCTCTCGATCGACGCGGAAGTCGACGCCTGTGCGAAGGCAATCCTCGCGGAGCATGCCGAGATCGACGTGCTGGTGAACAACGCGGGTCGATCGATCCGCCGCGCGATCAAGGATTCGTTCGACCGCTTCCACGATTACCAGCGCACGATGCAGCTCAACTATTTCGCGGCCGTGCGGCTGACCAACCACTTCCTGCCGGGAATGCTGGCGCGGCGGCGCGGACAGATCGTCAATGTCTCGAGCCTGTCGGTCCAGGTGGCCACGCCGCGTTTCGCGGCCTACGTGGCGAGCAAGTCGGCGCTCGAGGGCTTCTCGCGCTGCCTGGCGATGGAGATGGTGGGCAAGGGCGTCGCGGTGAGCCTGATCAGCTATCCGCTGGTGAAGACGGCGATGACGGCGCCCACCGAGATCTACCGCTACGTGCCGCAGATGAAGGTCGATCAGGCGGGTGGCTGGATCGTGCAGGCGATCGAGAAACGCAGCCCACGCATCGGTCCCGCGTTCGGCGATGCCTGGGGAGCAGCGAGCATGTTGCTGCCCGCCGCGACGACCGAGCTGAGCGGGCGCGCGTTCAACTACATCGGGCGCCGGTTGCAGGCGCGAGCGAACCGCGACAAGGAGTAGCCCGGACGAAGTCCGGGGGAGGTCTTCATCCAGATGGAAGAA
>CAZXXM010000316.1:0-4516 GCA_964644715.1 uncultured Salinisphaerales bacterium | reverse complement strand
GGCAGGTTCTCCAGGCGCAGGCCGTATTCCCACAGCATCTGCTGGACCAGATTGTCGACGCGGCCTGCAGTGTTGCCGGCCGTGATTTCCTGCTCGACGTCGTCGTCGGCGCGCAGTGACAGGGTCAGGTCGCCCGGCGCCGCGGCCGCGGGGGCCGAGGGAATGCCGCCCGGGCGCAGCGCCTGTTCGAAGCTGCGCAGCAGCGCCGGGCCGGATCGGCGCAGCAGGCGCATGGCGTCGAAATAGCCACGCCGCTGTTCTTCCGTCATCCGGTGGCCGGACAACTCGAACAGGACGTCGTCGGCGGAATCGAGCATTCGCCGCAGCATCGATTGCGCAGCCTGGACACCCCATTCCGCAGCGGATGCGCCTGCCGCCGTCGATTGCGCCGAAGCTGGATTCATGGGCTGGAGATCAGGGTGAGTGCGTTCGAAGCGGACGAGTTCGTCGACGCGAAAGGAAGAAGTACGGCGGCCACGTCGCAGGGCTCAGGTCATCGCCAGGATCGTGGAGGCCAGCCCGCGCCACAGGCAGAGCAGGCCGGCGACGAGCAGTGCCAGGAACGTCAGGATCGTGCCGAGAAAGCGCCCGATGAAAAAATGCGCGGAGAAGCTCAGGGCATAGGCATGCAGCACACGGCCGACGACCAGCATGATGCCCAGCGTGTGGAGCAGCCAGGTCGACGTGACGCCGCCGATCTCGATCAGGGCCATCAGCAGCAGGACGAAGGGCACGTACTCGGCGAAATTGCCGTGACCGCGGATGCGGCGCTGCATCTCGACGTCGCCGCCGTCGCCGAGATTGATCCGGCCTGCGCGCCGCCGCATGACCACGCGAAAGCTCAGGACCAGGTACAGGATCGCCAGGATGCCGGCGTAGAGCGGAGTGACGGTCATGGGAAAAATCCGGGGGAGCGGGGTCCGGCAGGGGATGGAAGAAGCGTCGGCCGATTATGCGGCTACGCCGCCCGCAGGGGGCGCTTCGTCGACGTAGTACCAGCGCCCGTTCTGGCGGACGAAACGGCTGCGCTCGCGCAGCCGCACCACCGAGCCGCCGCCCACCTTGTAACGCGCTTCGAAGGTGACCTGCGCTTCGTCCGGCCCGGTCTCGCCGCTCGACTCGATGCGCAGTCCCATCCACTTCATCTTCGGCTCGAGTCCGAGGTCGGCCGGGCAGGTGCTCGGATGCCAGGTCGCGATCAGGTAGGGCTCGAGCCGCAGGACGTACGCGCTGTAACGGGAGCGCATCAGTTCCTCTGCGGTGGGTGCGGGCTCCACCACGTGCCAGCGCTGGCAGCACTTGGCGTAGGAGCGGGTGGAGCCGCAGGGGCAATCGTGGTCGGGATTCATGGTCGGTTCGCGGGGGAGTTCAGAGTGCCGTGGCGCAGGCATGGGCCGAGGCCCAGGCCCACTGAAAGTTATAGCCGCCGAGCCATCCGGTCACGTCCAGGACCTCGCCGATGAAGTGCAGGCCGGGCACGCGCCGGGATTCGAAGCTGCTCGACGACACCTCGCGCGTATCGACGCCGCCCAGCGTGACCTCGGCCGTGCGGTAGCCCTCGGTTCCGCTCGGGATCACCGGCCAGTCGTGCAGGCGGTCCGCGATCTGGCGCAGTTCCTGGGAGCGGAACTGGCGCATCGGCCGGCTCGGCGCCAGCAATTCGCAGAAGCGCTGCGCGAAGCGCTTGGGCAGGACGTCCGCCAGCACGGTGCGCAGTTCGGCGGCGGGCTGTTCGCGCTGACGTTCGAGCAGCCAGTCCGCGGCGTCGGTCTGCGGCATCAGGTCGAGTGCCAGCGGCGGCTCGCGACCGGGCTGCCAGTAGTTGGAGATCTGCAGCAGCGCCGGGCCGGACAGGCCGCGATGCGTCAGCAGCATCGCGTTGCGAAAGCGCGCATCGCCGCAGCGGGCTTCCACGTCGAGGCTCAGGCCGGAAAGATCCTGCCACTGCTCCAGCGGCCGGCCGGACAGTGTCAGCGGCACCAGCCCGGCGCGCGTCGGCTCGATGCGATGGCCGAACTGGCGCGCCAGCTCGAAGCCGAAGCCGCTGCCGCCGAGGCTGGGAATGGATAGCCCGCCGGTGGCCACCACCAGTCGCCGGGCGCGCATCGGTCCTTGCGAGGTGCGCAGCGCGAACACACCACCCGCGGCGTCGTGATCGACGCGCTGGACCTCGCAATCGGTGTGGATCTCGACGCCAGCCTGTGCGCACTCGTCGAGCAGCATGCGCAGGATCAGCTTCGAGGAGTCGTCGCAGAACAGCTGGCCGAGTTCCTTCTCGTGCCAGGCGATGCGGTGGCGATCGACCATGGCGATGAAGTCTTCGGGCCGGTAGCGGGCCAATGCGGACTTGCAGAAATGCGGATTGGCCGAGAGGAAGTGCTCCGGCGCGGTCCCGGTGTTGGTGAAATTGCAGCGCCCGCCGCCGGACATCAGGATCTTCTTGCCCGGCTTGTTCGCGCATTCCACGACGCGCACGCGAAGCCCGCGGGCACCGGCCGTCAGCGCGCAGAACAGCCCCGCCGCGCCGGCACCGAGGATCAGGATGTCGCTGTCGTGCTCCTTCATGCCGCCATTCTGACGGAGCGGTGCAGGTGGCCGCCTCGGGGGGATGCTCGCCTTCGACAGCCCTCAACGGAAAGGCGCAAAGGACGCAAAGGAAAACCAGGAGCCATCCGACTGTGGGTCCTTTGCGTTGAACGCGTTTTCAAGCACCTTGAACCCGGCACAGTAGGGCAGATGCTTGGAATGGCGATCCCGCTCTCGGATACTTCTGCCAGTTCTTCATCCCAAGATTTCTCGCCATGCCTTCCTTTGACGTCGTCAGCCAGGTCGACAAGCACGAGCTGACCAACGCGGTCGATACCGCGATCCGCGACATCGCCAACCGCTTCGACCTGCGCGGCACCAGCGCGAAGATCGAACGCGACGAATTCGTGCTCACCTTGCACGCGGACACCGAGTTCCAGCTCGACCAGCTGCTCGACGTGCTGCGCAAACGCCTCGCGGCCCGCCACATCGATCTGCGCAGCCTCGACATCGGCGACGTGCTGACCAATCTCTCCGGCGCGCGCCGCACGGTGACGGTCAAGCAGGGCATCGAGCAGGCACAGGCCAAGAAGATCATCGGCAAGATCAAGGAGGCCAAGTTCAAGGTCGATACCTCGATCACCGGCGACAAGCTGCGCGTCACCGGCAAGAAGCGCGACGACCTGCAGGACGTGATCGCCTTCCTGAAGAAGGCCGACGTCGAACTGCCGCTGCAGTTCGAGAACTTCCGGGATTGATCCGCGACGCACGACACCATGAACGCTCCCCGACCGCCGACGATCGGCCTTGCGCTCGGCAGCGGCTCCGCCCGCGGCTGGGCCCACATCGGCATCATCCAGGGCCTCGAGGAGATCGGCATACGGCCGCAGGTCGTGGCCGGCACCTCGGTGGGGGCGCTGGTCGGCGCCGTGTACGTCTCGGGACAGCTCGAGGCCTTCACCGAATGGGTGCTCAAGCTGAAGCCGCGCGACGTCTTCGGCCTGATGGATCTGAGCTTCTCCGGCGGCATGGTCAAGGGTCGCCGGCTATTCGGCTTCTTCGAGGAGAAGCACGTCAATCCGAACATCGAGGACGTCGAACAGCGCTACGTCAGCGTCGCCACCGAGATGAGCAGCGGCCGCGAAATCTGGATCACGCGCGGGCCGATCATCTCCGCGGCGCGCGCGTCCTGCGCGATTCCCGGCCTGTTCTCGCCGGTCAAGCACGACGAGCGCTGGATGCTCGACGGCGGTCTGGTCAACCCGGTCCCGGTATCCGCCTGCCGCGCGATGGGCGCGGACGTCGTCATCGCCGTGAATCTCAATGCCCAGCTCGTGGGCCGGCACCTGTCGCGGGCCGGCCAGGAGGAAGTGGTTCGCGAGGCCAGCACGCGGCAGGAGAAGAATCTCTGGCAGCGCATGATCGCCTCGCTGTCGAGCAGCGACGACGACCATCCGAGCGTGTTCGACGTGGTCGCCGCCAGCGTGAACATCCTGCAGGACCGCTTGACGCGCAGCCGCATGGCCGGCGATCCGCCGGAGATCACCTTGCTGCCGGTGCTGTCGGATTTCGCGTTGATGGACTTCCACCGCGCGAAGGAATGCATCGAGGAAGGGCGGCGCCTGGTCGAAGAAAACGCCGCGACCTTGCGGGCCTGGGCGGGGTTGCCGAGGGCCGATGCGGTGGCGCCCAAGGACGTCAAGGAAGCGAAGGACGGCGAGGCCGCCGAGGTGAATCCGCCTGCGTAGTCCGCGTGAAACCCGGGGTTCTCCTCGCAAAACGGAGCGACGCCCCGGACTTCCTCCGGGCTACAACAGCCCTGACAACAAGGTTGCGATGCCGAGAAACGAGAAGAATCCCGCGATGTCGGTGACCGTCGTCAGGATGATCGACGAGCTCTGCGCCGGGTCCTGACCCAGTCGCGTCAGCATCATCGGCACGACGGCACCGGCGAAGCCGGCGGCGACCATCGCCAGCACCATCGACGCGC
>CAZXXM010000315.1:0-4521 GCA_964644715.1 uncultured Salinisphaerales bacterium | reverse complement strand
GATCTGGGTGTCACGTTCAGCTCCAACGTTCAGCTGTATTCGAGCATTCGTACCATCTATGACTTCGGAAACTACGACGAGTTCAAGCGTAGCGATACGCTCGACTACGCCGGCAATCCGTCGAACCCGGACGGCTTCAACCAGCGCAAGGTCCGTTACTTCGAGTACGACGATTACCAGGATGGCGGCAAGAGCTGCCTGAATTACCTCGAAATCTGCGGCGACAACTACATGGCGGACTTCACGTCCCTGTATTTGGATATCACCGCGGGCCCCGTCCTCATCCGCGCCGGTCAGCAGCAGATCGCGTGGGGTCAGGCCCTGTTCTTCCGCATCTTCGACGTACCCAACGGCCTCGATCTTCGCCGTCACCTGATCCTCGACGACGCCCTCGAGGAGTACGCGGACGAACGCGTTGCCGCTCCTGGTATTCGTGTGACCTGGCAGGCGACCGATCAGTGGGAAGCGGACGCCTACGCGCAGATGTTCACGCCGTCGATCTATCCGACGCCGAACACGCCGTACAACGTCATTCCCTCGCAGTTCACGATACACGAGACCTGGTCCGACAAGCATCGCGGCGAAGACTTCAACTACGGTCTGCGTCTGCGCGGCAACTTCGGCAACTGGGGCCTGCAGTTCATCGCGACGCAGCGCTACAACCACGAAGGCACGTTCCGCTGGATCGAGTCCGGCGTCGTACGTGATCTGCCGGGTCTCCCGGGCACGGGTTCGATCATGGCGGGCACGCCGCTCGAAGCCGATCCCACCGGTGTGTGGTCTGCGAACGAGTGGTTCACGTATGCCGGCCAGGTCCGTCTCGACGGCGTCGAAGGCCTGAACACGCTCGTGCGCGAGTTCCAGCCGTTCACGGGTCTGCTGACCGGCGCGGAAGTCGGCGGCGACATCGATGCGGCGGCGCAGGAACTGGATCTGTTCTTCGGCGTGGGCGGTGGCCTGGCGGCGCTGAACACGACCAGCGGCGGCCTGCGTGGTCACATCATCCACGAGTACCACAAGGAAGAGGTCTACGGCGCGGGCGCGAGCTACGTCGTCGAAGCCGAGCCGGGCTCGCTGCTCGACCAGCTGATCATCAACGTCGAGCACAGCTACATTCCGGAGCGCTACTTCACCGAGAAGTCGCTGTCGCGTGACTTCATCAAGTCGGACGAAAGCGTCACCGACCTGGTGATGGAGAAGTACCACCGCTGGTTCGATGATTTCCCGGCCACCTACATGGTGTTCCAGGCGATCCACAAGTCCGACTCCAACCTGTTCGGCCAGCATCTCGGCTGCCAGGGCGGCACGGGCGGCGACCCGGGGACCGAAGCGGCTCTGACGAATCGCAAGACCAAGCAGTGCACCGACAAGAAGAATGGCGGCAGCACCGACGTGGTTCTGGCGTTCCTGCAGCCGTTCCCGAACTACATCTATCGTCTGAGCGGCGCTGCGCTGCTCGATGTCGACGGTGGCTTGCTGGTTCAGGGTGGCTTCCGCTGGAGCCCGGGTAACGATCTGACCTTCGACTTCATCTACAACTACATCGACGGCGATCTTTACGGCGACCCGAACTCCAACGCACTGCAGAACATCGGCTGGGCGGACGAGTTCGTGATCCGCGCCGCGTATCAGTTCTGATCGACCGGTCGCCGGGGTTGGCATCCGCCGCCCCCGGTGACACGTAAGAAAAGAGACTCAGGAGGCCCTCGGGGTGCACCCGGGGGCCTTTTTTTTGGTCTACTGCTGTAACAGAGGGCTTCCGACCGAGAGGCCACGCCAGCGGTACCGCCGACTCGACGTTCGCAGGAAGGAGAAGTACGCATGCATATCATCCGTTTCGGTGGCGATTACAGCCGCCGCAAGTTCCTCACCGACGCCAGCCGAGGTGTCCTTGCCACGGGCGTTCTCGCGCCCTTGGCCAAGACGATCGCGGCGACCGGAGAAGTCAGCAAGGCCTATCCCGACGAGCTTCTTTCGATCGAGGGCTACACGAAGGGCAAGATCAAGACCGGCGACTACATCACCTCGGCGAACGTCGAGCATGTAAAGGCGCTGATGCAGCCCATCACCTACCAGCAGATCCTCAAGCAGGGGCGCAAGCTCAAGGTGGTGAAGAGCACGACGGACGTGATGCGTCTGTCGCCGTGGGAATACATGGAGGCCACGCTCAAGAACGCCGGCAAGGCCAAGTTCGACGACAAGGGCAATGTCGTCAACGGAGCGGATGGGCAGCCCTGGATCGGTGGCAATCCCTTTCCTGATCCGAAGCAGGGAATCGAGCTCGCCGCGGCGCAGACGCTCAGCTGGGGCCGTCACGACGCTTCGTTCTACGCGATCACGGCCTATGCGCTCCGCGCGGATGGCAGCCCTCGTTTCCGTTACACCGGTGGCTGGGCGGAACTGTCCGCCGTTTCCCGCGTGGCGATGGATCCCAAGCCGTACTGGCCTGAGCAGAAGGACAAGCTGCGCTTCCAGTCCGTGTTCTTCCTGTCGCCGAACAATTTCCGCGGCACGTCATTCCTCAACATCTGGTACTACGACCACCGCAAGTTCCCCGAGCTCTACGGTTACGTCGCCGACTTCAAGCGCGTGCGCCAGTTCCCGACCGACCAGCGCTTCGAGCCCCTGTTGCCGGGTTTGTCGCTGTATCTGTCGGACGCCTGGGGCACCGGCGATCCGCTGCATACCTGGAGCGGCTACAACATCGTCAACCGCGGCCCCTGGCTGTGCGGCCTGTCCGAGAGCTGGGCGGCCGACGCCCCGAACTGGGAACACACCACGCACGGCGGTCCCCAGGGCAAGACGTTCTGGGACACCAACGTGGAGCTGATTCCCGAGGCGATCATGATCGAAGCGCAGCCGACCGGCTTTCCGCGCGCGCCGGTGTCGAAGAAGCAGCTCTGGTTCGACGCCCGCAACCAGGTATTGGTCGGCATGGTTACCTACGACCGGCGAGGCGAGCCGTTCCGCTGCTTCGACGGCGCTTACAGCCTGTACGAGAAGGGCGACCAGAAGGTCATGGACGGCAAGCATCCGTACTGGAGCTGGTGCCATTTCACGGCATCGGACATCCAGACCGGCGACGTCACACGCGTCGAGCAGGTCAAGGTCCACGACACCCAGCACAAGAGCGGCGCGAACGATCCGACGATGTACGAGCGCTACCTCACGCAGAATGCGCTGAGGTCGCTGGGCACGAGCTGAGCGTGCACATCGCGTCCGGCTTCATCGACGCGGCGACGATCGAATCGTCGCCGCGTTTTTTTGTGCGCTCGGCGTAGCCCGGACGAAGTCCCGGGTTGCGCTCCGTAATCGAGGGGAACCCCGGACTTCGTCCGGGCGGTCGCCAGCGGTCAGTCGCGTCCGGGCCATCCTTAGGGGTGGCTGCACCCGCACGCGCGGGGGGCATAGTGATCCTCGACAGAACCCTTCCGCGTCCCGGCTTCGAACGACGCCGCCCGACGCAGACGAAAAGAGCGAGGAGAAGACGCATGGCGGCAACACGTTCGTCCGGCACGAAGCAGGATGGCTCCACCGAGGCGGTGCCCGGCAGGAAAGCGGGTGGCAAGCTGATCAACATCGACAACGGCGGCACGCTGACCGACATCTGCGTCATCGAGGGCGACAAGGTCTGGCGCACGAAGACGCTGACCACGCCCTACGATCTCTCCAAGTGCTTCATCGACGGATTGTCCAAGGCTTCGCGTGCGATCTACGGCGAAGAGGACGTGCAGCGCTTGATCCTGGGCACCGACCACATCCGCTACTCGACGACCCAGGGCACGAACGCACTGGTCGAGCGCAAGGGCCAGCGGATCGGCATCCTGCTCGGCGGTGGCCTCGACGCCGCCGGCATCCGTGAATGCGACCCCGGCCTGTTCGACGCGCTCGTCGGCGAGCGCGTCATGACCATCGACCTGCAACTGGGCGACGAAGCGCTGGAAACCGCGGCGGTCAAGGCCGTCAACGCGCTGTCCTCGGCAGGCGCCAATCGATTGGCGATCGTCGTGGCGGGGCCCGATCGCAGCGCCGCCGAAATCCGTCTCAAGAAGCTGCTGCTTCGCAAGTTTCCGACGCATCTGCTGGGTGCCATCCCCCTGCTGTTCTCGCACGAGGTCGTGGAGGACGATGCCGACGTGCGGCGCGCATGGACGGCCGTGTTCAACGCCTTCCTGCATCCGGCGATGGAGCGTTTCCTGTATCGCGCCGAGCACAAGTTGCGCGAGCATCGCGCCACCAGCCCTTTGCTGATCTTCCGCAACGACGGGCATTCGGCCCGCGTCGCCAAGACCATCGCGATCAAGACCTACAGCTCCGGTCCGCGCGGCGGCATGGAGGGCTCGCGTGCGCTGGCGACGCACTATGGCTTCGAGCGTCTGCTGACGATGGACGTCGGTGGCACGACGACCGACATCGGCCTGGTCGAGGGCGGCGTCGTGAAGTCGGATCGTCGCGGCAAGGTCGAAGGCGTCGAGGTCTCGTTCCCGTTGTCGGACGTCGTCAGCGTCGGCGTCGGCGGCT